>CALWBC010000001.1 GCA_944375755.1 uncultured Mediterraneibacter sp.
CAGATTGTCATCCAACAGGATTTTTCTTCTGCAGTGCGGCACGATCTTTTTCGCCAGGCCGCCGGTGGCGATCACGGTTATGTCTCCGTCGATTTCTTCACTGAGCCGGTCGATCAGACCGTCAATGGCTGCCGCGGAACTGTAGATCGTCCCGCTCTTCATGCACTCTGCCGTGTTCTTGCCTATGATATGTTCCGGCGCTTCCAGGCTGATCCCTCCCAGCTGGGAGGCGTGTGCGGTCAGAGAATCCAGAGACACTCCGATGCCCGGATAGATCATGCCTCCGATGTAATTTTTATTTTTGTCAATCACACAGACCGTGTTGGCTGTCCCCATATCAAATACAAGCAGCGGCGCCGGGTATTCGGCGATGGCTGCCACGGAATCCACCACAAGATCACTTCCCAGCTGAGCGGGATTATCAATGCGGATATTCAGCCCTGTTTTGATACCGGCTCCCACAACAAGTACTTCTTTCTTCAGTATCTTTTCCACTGCCAGTTTGGCAACCGTTGTGATCTGCGGAACCACCGATGAGATAATGCCGCCTTCCAGATCCGCCTTTTTTATATGGTAGATATCCAGAACATTTTTGATATCTATGGCATACTCCAGCTCTGTTTTTGTTCTTACCGTGGAAAGCCGCTCCACAAAAACGCATTCTTTTCCTTCGATACACCCGATCACAATATTTGTATTTCCGATATCAACAGCCAAAATCATCTCTTAAAATCCCAGCCTTTCCCTCACAGTTTTCTTCATAAGCGCTCTTCCGATGCAGAGAGTCAGCACGCCTGCCACAATTGCTTCCGGCACGCCGTTTATCCCGATAACAGACAAAATAAATGTATATACCGCCGATACTGCCACCTCATTTGCCTGAGCATATGCATCTCTGAAAAACACAAAGATCAGGTTCATAACGAGAAGAGTATTCACCAGCGCTCCGGATATGCCGGCCAGAATCAGTCCGATGCTGGAAACGCCTTTTTTTCTCGTCTCCTCGCTGACGAACCGCATCACCAGCTTATATACATAAAATGGCACAACGCCGACCAGAATACGGGGAATGAAGCAGATGATGATGCTCCCGATTCCTCCGCTGTATTCTCCCAGGCTGTAAAACGGTGTAAACACAAATGATGTCACCGTAGGATTTATCGTGTTATTAATAAAACTTGTCAGGCCAAAGAGAAAGCCCAGGGCTGCTCCTTTTTTTGGTCCCATCAGCAGTGAAGCGATAATCACGGGAATGTGTATTATTGTCGCCCGTGTAAATCCAAGTGGAATATAGCCCAGAAAGGGGGTAAAGGCCAGGATGCATATAATCGCACCGAATATTGCCACCTGGACCATGCTTTTTACACTGTATCTGCTTCATGCCGGTCTGCTTCCGGCCATCTTGTTTCCTGTTAAATTGTTCATAGCTGCCTCCTTGTTATCATTCCCTTACGGGATACAATACTTTTGGCGCGGAAATCTCATTTCCGCAGTTTCATGGAATCTTACCCGGATCAATCCGTCTCAGGCTTTCTCTTTTCTGAGTTCAAGGATTTTATCCAGAAGGTGTGAGGCTGTCTCCTCTTTTGACATTTTCCCGAGTGAAACTTCCTCTCTGTCCGTAATGATCGTGACCACATTCGTGTCGCCGCCGAATCCGGCGCCCTCCACTCTCAGGCTGTTGGCAACGATCATATCCAGATGTTTTTTCGCCAGTTTCTTTCTGGAATTTTCCAGAAGATTTTCCGTCTCCATGGCAAATCCGCAGAGAAACTGATCCGCACTCTTATGCTCTCCGAGATACGCAAGAATATCATCTGTGCGTTCCATTTCCAGAGCAAGCGCGCCATCCTGCTTTTTCATCTTCTCGCCGCTGACATGTTTCGGACGGTAATCCGCCACTGCTGCCGCCTTGATGATAATGTCCTGCTCCTTCGCGATGCCGGTGACAGCGTCAAACATGTCCTTCGCTGATTTTACCGGAATCACGTTTACGAACTCCGGCGGCTTCAGCGCAGATGGACCGGTGACAAGCGTGACATCCGCCCCCCGTCTTGCGCTGATTCTGGCAATGGCATATCCCATCTTCCCGGTGGAGTGATTGGTGATATAGCGCACCGGATCGATCGCCTCCTGCGTCGGACCTGCTGTCACAAGCACCTTAAGCCCTGTCATATCCTTTTCAAACGCAATCTCCTGCAGAATATATTCCAGCAGAAGCTCCGGTTCCGGCATCTTGCCCGCGCCGGTATCGCCGCAGGCCAGGTATCCCACAGCCGGACTGATCACCTGATAGCCGTATTTCCTGAGGATCTCCAGATTATCCTGGACCACCGGATTTTCAAACATGTTGGTGTTCATTGCGGGAGCAATAAGTTTTCCGCATCTGGTGCATGCCATCACCGTTGTGGTCAGCATGTCGTCGGCAATGCCGTGAGCCAGCTTTCCGATGACATTGGCGCTGGCGGGCGCGATCATGACCGCATCCGCTTTCTTTGCCAGCGAGACATGTTCCACACTGAACTCAAAATTCCGGTCAAACGTATCCACCAGGCACTTGTTCCCCGTCAGTGTCTCAAACGTGATCGGGTTGATGAAGTTGGTCGCGTTGCGCGTCATCAGGACATGAACGTCTGCATTGAGCTTCTTCAGTGCGCTCGCCAGATATGCGGTTTTGTACGCGGCGATGCTGCCTGTCACTCCGAGCAGAACTGTCTTTCCTTTTAACACAGGTTCGTCCCCCTTTCTTTATATTTCGAACCGTTCTCCGATCAATGTGAACATCCCGCAGTTATGTCGGGATTGCTCCGGTTCTGGTTCATTATAGGACAAGGGCCGGAAAAAATCAATTCTTATGCATAAAACAGGCATAACCCGGGAAAATAGGCTCATGAAAGGAGAGATAAGTCTATGGACGAACAGACCAGAAAGCTGCTGGAGGAATGCTGCAGCGGATGCAAAATGGCGGTGGCCGCATTCGAACAGGTAAAGGGATTTATCCGTGACACTGAATTCGGACAGCTGATTGATGAATATACGAAAAAGCACCGCGGCTTTGAAGATGAGGCCATCCGCCTGCTTGAATCTTCGGGAAATGACGAAAAATACCCCGGCGTCATGGCAAGCACATTTTCATGGTTTACAACCGAAATCAAACTGACCATGAACAGCAGCAATTCCCAGATTGCGAAACTTCTGATGGACGGATGCAATATGGGGATCAAAACACTTGGGGAAAAATCCCATCAGTATGATCAGGCTGATAAGAAAGCGGACGATCTCGCGCAGAAAATTATCCGCACGGAAGAAGAACTGATGAAAAAGCTGAAGGATTATCTGTAAAAACTGAAAATCATCTGCAAAAAACTGAAAAATCATCTGTAAAAAACTGAAAAATCATCTGTAAAAAATGTGCCGGTCACTGCTGACCGGCACAGAATGAATGAACTCGATTTATTTTTCCCCGGCTGCTTTCTTCGCCTTCATGGCCGAACGCTTCCTGCCATACCAGACGAGTACGCATACATATACAATTGCAGCCACAACACCGATAATATATGCGCCGAACCACGGAATATTGAATCCGATCTTTGCATTTGCGATATATGTAACGGTTACGAACGTATACCATGCGCCAGGAATCAGAGGCATCCATACATATTTATTTCTTCCTGTCTCAAACATCCACACCGTAATCGCGAGGAACGCAAAGAGCGACAGGCTCTGGTTGGACCACGCGAAATATCTCCACAGAATGTTAAATCCGTCCGCGTTGCTCTTCGCAAATACAAGGATCACCGCAACAAGAACAAAGATAACAGCCGCAAGGCCCAGTCTCTTTTTCACAGACTTCTGATCAATGTGGAACGCATCGGCAACTGTCATACGCAGAGCTCGAAGCGCCGTATCTCCTGATGTAATCGGAAGTACGATAACACCGAGAAGCGCGATCACGCCGCCTACCGGTCCGAGAATGTATTTACATACAACGCCGATAGTTCCTGTTGCCAGAGAAGCGTCCGCTGTCTGCAGCCCCAGGTTGTAAACACCCATGGCGCCTGCTGCCCATACCATGGCGATAAATCCTTCTACTACCATCATGTTGTAGAATGTCATGCGGCCCTGTTTCTCACTCT
>CALWBC010000002.1 GCA_944375755.1 uncultured Mediterraneibacter sp.
GTATTCAAGGATACGACGAAGACAGGAGCGTAAGCAGGGGATTTTTCCTGTATTTTTTATGGAGGTAAACAGAGATGATGGAATTAACAATTAACGGACAGGTGTATCAGTTCAATTTCGGTATGGGCTTCCTGCGGGAGGCAAATAAAACCGTATCGGAGAAAAACGATGCTGGCGTAAAAAAGGACGTTGGCGCGACTTATATGATCGCCGGAATCATGGACGGAGATCCGGAGGATCTTGTGAATGCTCTGGATCTGGCGAATAAGGGAAAGAATCCAAGAGTTACGAAAACTCTCCTGGACAGCTATGTTGAAAATCCCGAGACGGATATCGATCAGATTTTCGAGGACACGCTGGATTTTTTAGGGAAAGCAAATGCTACGAAGAGAATCGTAGAGAGACTGAAGAAGAGGATCGCGGAAGCGAAGGCAAAGCAGGATCAGAACTAACCTTCGAGGAGCAGTACCGGGAAGTGGCGATAAACTGCTTCCGGTATCTGGGTTTTCACTCTTTTGAACAGGTGGATCAGCTGACGATTGCTCAATATGAGGTCATGATGGAAGCTCTGGAGCTGAGGATGCTGGACCAGGATCTCCATGAGCATCGCCAGGCATTCCTGAATTTTGCCGTGCAGGCGGAGAAGAAAGCAGGGAAAGGAAAAACAAAGCCGGTATATCGGAGATTCAAACAGTTCTTTGATTACGACAGTGAGCTGGAGAAATTGAAAAACCGTAGAAAAGGAAAGAAGAGTCGCTTTTCCGGAATCGGAAAGCTACTGCAGAAAGGTAGGTGAGCGAATGTCAGAATCATTTAGTGTAAAGGCAATATTGTCTGCGGCAGATAAAGGATTCACGTCAGTGATGAAATCTGCGTCTGGGTATGTGGATAACCTGAAAAGTACGCTCACAAGCGGCCTGGGATTCGGTGTGATGATGGCGGCCGGGCAGAAGGCATTTGACACGCTCAGTGACGGTGTAGGTGATCTGATCGGAGGCATGAATGAGGCTGGGGCTGCATGGAAGACATTCCAGGGCAACATGGAGATGAACGGAAAAGCTGCGGATGAGATTCAGTCTATTAAGAGTGAGCTGCAGGACTTCGCGGAACAGACCATCTACAGCTCCTCGGATATGGCATCGACATTCGCTCAGCTGGAGGCTGTTGGTACGAAGAATACCACGAAACTGGTAAAGGGCTTCGGTGGACTGGCGGCTGCGGCAGAGAGCCCCACGCAGGCTATGAAAACTCTGAGCCAGCAGGCCACACAGATGGCAGCGAAACCTACAGTGGCGTGGGAAGATTTTAAGCTCATGCTCGAACAAACTCCGGCCGGTGTTGCTGCGGTTGCAAAACAGATGGGAATGTCTACTCAGGACATGATCAAAAACGTTCAGGACGGCAAGGTAGCCACGGAAGATTTCTTCGATGCGATTGCGACCGTAGGGACAAACGATGCGTTTACAAAGCTTGCAACGGAATATAAGACAGTAGATCAGGCGATGGATGGACTGTCCGAGACGGCGGCAAACAAACTACAGCCGGCGTTTGATGTGCTGTCGTCAAAAGGTATCAGCGCGATCAGCAAACTCGTTGATAAAGTGGGGGAACTGGATGGCGAGAAGATTGCGGCGAAGCTGACATCTGGACTGGATAAGATCAAGCCGTATTGGGACACCATTGTGAGCGTGGCGAGTGAAGTTGGATCCGCGTTCGGAGATGCATTCTCGGCTATCTCCGGCGAGCTTGCCGATTTGAACGGGAGTTTAGGATCCACGGAGAGCGTGGAAGGCTTCGGGGATGCGATCAGCGTGGCAGGCGATGCTCTGAAAACTTTTGCCGGATTCCTGGAGGACAATGCGGATAAGGTGGCGCTGCTGATTGATAATCTGCCGAAACTGCTGATGGCTTATATGGCATTTAAGATGGTAAAAGCAGTTGCACCGGGCGTACTTGGGTTTGGCAGAGCGATTGCGGGACTGGCTGGAAAAGGAATCAGTGGATTGGCCGGGAAATTGTTTGGAGTAAGCGAAGCGACAACTACTGTCGGGAATGCATCGGCCACAAGTGGAAAACTTCTGATGCAGTCCGCGGTGGCGTTTATGGCATTTGGTGCGGGAATCGCGCTTGCGGCAGCCGGACTGTATGTGATGGCGCAGGCTGCTATACAGCTTGCGAATGCAGGTCCCGGAGCGGTGGCCGTGATGGCCGGAATGGTTGTTGCACTGGCTGCCCTTGCTCTGGGAGCTTCAAAGATCGGCGCTCAGCTTACCGCTGCATCCGCAGGTATGATCGCTTTCGGCGCAGCAGTGTTAATCGCCGGAGCGGGAATGTATGTAATGTCTGCCGCCTCCATCAATCTTGTGAATGCCGGTACACCGGCCATTGCGGTAATGGCCGGAATGGTAGTGGCAATGGCGGGGCTGATGGCTCTTGCGGCTGTACTGGGGCCTGCTCTTACGGCAGGAGCAGTAGGATTTATCGCATTCGGCGCAGCGATTGTCCTGGTGGCAACCGGAGCGCTCCTGGCCAGCGCGGCTCTTGCTGTCGTGGCAGCTGTGCTACCAACAGTATCTGAGTATGGCGCACAGGGGGCTTTGTCAATCGCAGCGTTGGCCGCGGGATTAACCGTATTTGCCGTAGGCGCTGCGGCTGCTGGTGCAGGCAGCGTTGTCCTTGGAGCAGGGCTTGTAGTAGTAGCTGCCGGCCTTGTGGCGGTCGGCGCTGCAGTGGTAGTTACGGCAGCAGGTGTGCTCCTGCTTGCGGCTGGAGTCGTTACCTTGGGAGCTGGGCTGATGCTGGTCGTGGCATCATTAACTGCTGCAGGTGTGGCGCTTCCGGTGGTGGCAACCGGGGCAGCGGCAGTTGCAGTGACATTCGCGGCATTACTGGTGGCTGCTACCGCATTAAGCGCAGTCATGCTGGTGATTTCTGCGTCATTGGCGGCGGTAGGTGTTGCGTCAGCCGCATCGGCAGTTGGTGTGGCTGCATTTGCCTTGGCGATGACGACAGGTGCCGTTGGAGTATTGGCGATGTCTGTGGCGCTTAAGGCTGTAAACAGCAGTATGAAATCCATAGCAAGCAACGCAAAGAGCGCGCAGAAGTCGCTGACCAGCATGGAGCAGTCCGTGGATATTGTCAGTGAGGGGCTGGATGCTCTTGGAAGCAAGGCAAAATCAGCGATCAACTCTCTGATTGATCAGTTCCAGAACGCAGAGGGGAAAGCAAAATCCTCTGGAAAAGCGGTTGGTGATAATTTCAGCAGTGGTGTGTCTACTGGGATGAGACAGGCGGTGACTACCGCAAATACAATGTCAAATTCTGTGGTATCCGCCATGCGGTCCGCCCAGAGCGGTGCGTATAGCAGCGGCGTGTATATCGGGCAGGGACTTGCTAACGGAATGAGCTCCATGTTAGGGACTGTGAGATCTGTAGCTGCGCAGCTTGCCGCTGCGGCGAATGCGGCGATCGCGGCAAAGGCAAAGATCGGAAGTCCATCGAAGGTGACAACAAAGTACGGCGGCTGGTTTGGACAGGGTTGGGTAAATGGTATCCGGTCCAAAGTAAAAGCGGCGAAGAATGCGGCGATCGATCTGATCAGTATTCCAAAAGTTCCGGATATTCGGACTCCATCGCTTGCAGGATACAATATGACTCTGGATGAGTCTTATTCGTATAACCGCGGTGGTACATATACGATCTATGTGCCAGTCGAGATTGAAGGACGAGAGGTCGCAAAAGCGTCTGCCGTATACACGCAGGAAGAGCTTGAAAAGTTGGATAAGAAAAATAAACGCAAAGGCGGCATAAAATAGGAGGGCATGTGATTGTACAGTTTTATTGATGTGGATGAAGTGCAGGGCAGTGCAGCGCTGCCCTCTGAAGCGTTGAGTATCAACGGCGTATACATTGAAAATAAGATAGCGGGATACCGGACGTTGTATGTCGAAGGCAGGGAATCTCTTGAATCTGAGATCAGTGAGATGCAGGTTGGCTATTCGGACGGATCCCGATATCAGGAGAAGCGGGATGTATCAAGAACATTGACGATACATTATCAGATGCTCTGTTCGGATGCAGAAGACTTCAGGGATAAGTTTAATGTGCTCTGCGGCCTGATCGATCAGGAGCAGGCGAAGCTCATCTTTGCGGATGAGACAGACAAGTATTATATCGGTACGAAATCAAGCGTAGATCAGCCGGATCCGGGGCGTCTGAATGTCACCGGATCATTCAGCTTCTACTGTGCGGATCCGTATAAATACGGGGTTGCGGAAAAGACCGCATCCAATGCAGAGGACTCCACTCAGATTACTTTATCAAATGATGGAACGAAGGCAGTCCCCGTCAGTGTAAAGGTCACCATGAAATCCGACAACGGATATCTTGGGATGTCGCTGAATGATCATTACTATCAGGTCGGGAATCCTGAGGAACCGGACATTGAGGAATCAGAAGGGACGATCCTCTTGTTTAATGATGTCAGCGGGAACATCTACACCAACTGGACGCTGAATAATGGGGTGCTTCCTCCGGTTTTGCAACTGCAGGGAAAAGGCTGCAAGGAGCAGGGGGCTGTGGGATATTCGGATGATACCTGTTACGTTTCCGACTATGGCGACCGAGCAGGAAATGCGGATGGAATCTATTGGAGAGGTCCGTCAAAGACAAAAACAGTTCCGCAGGACTCAAATGGAGATTACCCGATTAATTGGACATGTTCTTATGAAGTCGGGTTCACCAGCCTAAAGGCGAATTCAACCCCGGAAGTCCCACAGTATAACATGATGAGCTGCGGGCTCTCGGCGATGGTGTTTTCGGATGCGTCCGGTGAAGTGATTCTCTGGATAGGATTGCATCATCAGCTTGGGAACAAGATGGTTTATATCAACGATAAACGGGTGAGCCTTACCTCTCCGGACCGCGGAAAGAATATTATCAAAAGCATTGAGATTGAGAAGATTGGAGATGCCGCTACGATCCGTTTCCTGATGACGGATGGCACGACTTCCATCCAGAAAATAAACATCAGTAAATCAACCAGTGAACTGAGGAAGATCACATGGTTTGCCGGGATGTATCTACATCAGCATGTGATGGAAGAAAACTCCTTCAAATCCATGATGTTTAAGAAGCACAACGTGGAGAAGATCGAGGATATCCCGAACTATTTTTCCGATGGTGACGTAGTGTATCTGGACGGCGAGGAGAATAAGCTGTACATCAACGACTATCTGAACTGGGATGTAACAGATATCGGATCTCAGGTACTCATGCTGCCGCCGGGACAGCATACGCTGGGTGTACTGACGTCCAGTTTCGCGGAAGTCCCGGACATTGAAGTAACATTTAGAGAGAGGTGGATCTAATGCAATGGTATGTGATCGGACGTGACATGCATGTGCTGTGCACGCCATCGACAGATATTACAAGTTCCCTGCCGATTGACGACAGTTCCGGAGGACAGGAGATCTCCATTGTGAATAACTGCGCGGTGGGGACTTATGATTTTGTAACGGATCCGCGGCATCCGGACGCCCAATATATCGTGGAGGGCAATTATGTCGCCTTCCGGGACAAATATGGGAAGGACAGGCTGTACACAATCATGACTGTGGAAGGTGATGAGGAGTGGGATGTCCACTGTGAGGATATCGGTCTGGATCTGATTAATGAAGATGCGGATCCGTGGGACTATACCGGGAATCCCAAAAGCATTGCAGATACGCTGGCAGTTGTCCTGGCGGATACAGGTTGGGAGATCGGCATCAACGAGGTGTCGAGTTATACCCGTGCAACGAAGTACGAGGGCAACACCGACAGCCAGCTCACCCGGATCGGGGACGTCTGCGGAGAGTTTGACTGTGAGTGTGAGTTTGCCATTGAGATGCAGGGATCGAAAGTTACTCGGCAGGTCATCAATATCTACAAGACGCTGGGCAACGATGCAACGCAGCAGCGGTTTGTGGATAACATTAACCTGATTTCCCTCCGGAAGTCCGGAAGCATCGAAGACCTGATAACCTGTGTGCGCTGTTATGGCAAAGAAGATGATAATGGAAATAAGCTGACCATTGCCAATTACAATTATGATGATGGACGGTATTATAGCCCGATGGGAGATATCCGGATCTACGACCGGGAGGCCCGGCAGAAATGGTCCAGATTCCGTGCGTACGGATACGAGGGGCAGGGCGAGTTTGACGGCTACATTAACGGGACATTTGAGTATGATACGGACAATGTCGGTGAGCTGTTCAACCGCGGGCTGGCCGAGCTTCAGTCCCGGAATGACGTGAAAGTATCCTACGAGGCGAAGCTGTATGATGTGCAGGCAGATATCGGAGATACGGTACAGATCGCTGATAACAGCAAGACCGAGAAGGTCTACCTGTCAGCCCGGGTGCAGAGTGTAACCAATTATTACACAGTGAAGGGACAGGATACCGGTGTGCTGGCGAACTATAAGATCATGACGCCGAACCAGGGATCAAGCCTGTCTCAGCTCATGGAACAGCTGAAAGGTCAGGTTGTCAGTGTGCAGTCTACGGAGATCCGGTATCAGGTAAGCAATTCCGGCACGGATATCCCTACAGGGGAGTGGCTGGACTACCTTCCCGGGACTCAGCCGGGGCAGTACCTCTGGACCCGGACGGTGACGACCTATACCAACGGATCCAGCACGACCGGGTATTCGGTCAGTCGGAATGGAGAGAACGGACAGAATGGAAAAGACGGTCAGGATGGAGCTCCGGGAAAAGACGGGGAGCCCGGCAAGGATGGAGAACCCGGGCCGGAAGGACCTCCCGGCCCTCAAGGACAGCCTGGACAGGACGGACAGGACGGAGCTCCCGGGAAGGACGGCCGTGGCGTGCTGTCAACGGAGGTATCCTATCAGGCCGGCACGTCCGGAACTATACCGCCGACAGGAGCATGGAGCCCGGATATCCCTGCTGTGAATGCGGGACAGTACCTCTGGACAAAGACGGTAATCAACTACACGGACAGCACGTCCACCACATTGTATTCTGTTGCGAAGATGGGAACCAACGGGGCAGCAGGAACGGCCGGAAAAGGGATCCAGTCTATCACGGAGTATTATCTGGCGAGTTCCAGTAATACGGGCGTCACGACCTCAACGGCGGGATGGACAACTACGGTTCAGACGATCTCTACCAGTAAAAAATATCTCTGGAACTATGAGCGTATCAACTATACGGACGGATCGAGTACGACTTCCAGCCCGTGCATCATTGGAGTGTATGGAGATACAGGAGCAACAGGTGCGACAGGAGCTACTGGCCCCACAGGTCCCAAGGGAGAAACCGGCGCCACCGGCAATGGAATATCCAGCATTACGAATTATTACCTTGCGACAGCCAGTGGATCAGGCGTTACGACATCAACGTCAGGTTGGACTACAACGGTGCAGAGCGTTACAACAAGCAAAAAATATCTCTGGAATTACGAGAGAATCGCCTATACAAACGGAACAAGCACAACGACAACACCGCATATCATCGGTGTATATGGAGATACGGGGGCAACCGGGACAGGAATTGCATCTATCACAGAAGAATACTATCTGTCTACATCCAAAACGACTCAGACGGGTGGAAGCTGGGTGACAACGCCTCCGACATGGAGTACCGGAAAATATATGTGGACACGGAGTAAGATTGTCTATACCAATCCATCAAGCACGGTCTATACGACTCCTATTTGTGACAGTTCATGGGAGGCTGTGAACGGGATTGAGGTGGGTGGAAGAAATCTTATAAGTAATTCAAAACCATTTCACAATGACGGGTTTTTTACAAATTTTTCTGAAATCCTTCAAGGAGAGTATGGAGAACTAACGTTAACGCAAACAGGAGGTTCGTATCCGAATATCTCCCTTGGGGTTTCCTCCTTTTTGTTTGACGTTAGCGACCTGATTTCTGGCGACAAATATGTTTTTAGTTTCGATATCATGATTACGGAAAGAACGGTTCCTGCTGGTGCAAATATGGTGGAATGCTGGCTTGGACTTAGGTACTCGAACCCTGCCTACATGAATATTTTGACGACTAGTTTTGGAGATGTTCTGACTGAATCTCCGCTCAACACATGGGTGCACTATTCCGATGTTGTTACGGTGAATAAGTATTCAGGATATTCTGGCGTTAGTGCTTTATTGCAGTATCACATGTCTACAGGGCCCGCCAGTTTTACTATACGGATTCGTAATGTAAAGCTCGAAAAAGGCAACAAAGCCACCGACTGGACGCCGGCTCCGGAGGATAACATATCCAGTGTTGATGTAGAATACTATCTTTCCACTTCGCAAACCTCATTATCTGGTGGATCATGGCAGACAACAGCCCCGCAGTGGGTGAACGGAAAATACATGTGGAGCCGCATGAAGACGACCTATCTGGACGGCACGGTAAAATATTCCACGGCAACCTGCATCGCTGGCGCAAAGGGAGATTCCGGGATCATCATATCTGCTACAGCACCGTCAAATCCTATTGTCGGTCAGCTCTGGCAGACTGCATCCGGGGAACCGATCAAGCGATGGAACGGATCATCGTGGGTATTGTATTACATATCAGTAGAAAACCTGAGTGTAGCACAGCTTTCCGCAATAACAGCGAATCTTGGGACTGTGACGGCTGGAAAGATCCAATCCGCGGCTCAGGACCGTAGACGGATGACGATAGACCTGGATCAGGGAACATTCGAATCTTCTGACTGGGGAGAAGCATTCAAAGTACTCATTGACTCCGGGGAAGTAACGTTTACCGGGAAGGACAATAACAACCAGAATGTGCAGTTGTCGGTATCGCTAGAGAAGGGAATTTCGGCGATTCTCAATCCGGGATCAAGCCAGAAAGAAATAGGGATATATCCGTATGGGAATGCAAGTAATTATGATTGGTACATTTCAAACTCAGGAGTTCCGAGCCCATCTGGGATACCTATTTTTGACCGTCTATCAAAAGATCCGGTTAAATTAGTAGATACGACCCTGGCATCTGTAACAGTAGGCGGAAACGGAGGCACTGTAACGAAAGAGTATTCTGTCACGCCTCCATCGGGGTACGATGCAATAGCGGCGATCCCAGCTCAGACAGGAAGCAATTATATCTATTTCTACAGCTGTATTATGTTTGACCCGAATAAAGTGACGGTACAGCTAAAAAACAGCTATCCCAGTTCGATAACTGTTGGGCCGAGAGTTATACTCATCTGCCTGAGAAAATAAAGGAGGGCTAAAAATATGGAGATCAGGGCGAGACCGTAACGGTCTTTTTTAATGCAGAGAAATTCAAAAGAAGGAGGAGAATACCATGTATGCATTAACAGAGAAAGTGGTAACTGTAAGAGGAGTCAGCAGGATTATGGAGGGCGATGCGCCGATTGATGTGGCGATGTTCGAGACTGTGATCAATTCCGTAAACCCGTATAATGTCAGTATTTCATCTTATGCTACAGACAATGAACGCTATAAAGCGAATATCGATCAGTGCCGACAGGACGAAGAAGCGTTCCGGACGATGGTACAGCAGGTGCAGGATGAGATGATCCAGGCTGTGGATGTGGCGCAGGGACAGGAGTGAGATTAAATACATAATATAGAGGGAGCAGTTAAATGTATGTAGACGCAGAAGCTATTATCACAGCCGCAAGCCTGCTCGGAGCTCTGGCGGCGATCGGGGGATCCCTGATCGCCGCATATAAATTTTACCGGAAGCCTCATGAAATTGAAAAGCAGGTGAAAGAGCTTGGCAAAGTCCACGAGGAAGACATCCGTAGGATCAATGAAGAACAGTGTCTGATTACTTACGGACTGTTGGCCTGCCTGAAGGGCTTGCGGGAACAGGGATGCAACGGTCCTGTGACAGAAGCTATAAACAAGATTGAAAAGCACCTGAACAAACAGGCGCATGATATGGAGGAATGACGATGAATATGGAACTTTTAATGCAGTATGTAACCTATGCGCTGATTGCGATCGGCGCGCTGGCGTTTCTTGTTAGTGTGATCACTCAGGTCATTAAGGAAATGCCGGGACTCAAGAACATCCAGACCAATGCCGTGGCTCTTGTGATCGCCTTGATTCTTTGCCCTCTGGCGGTTGTGATCTTATGCATTTATTTACAGATAGTGATCATGTGGTATTACATTGTTGGAGCAGTGATCGCCGCCTTTATCGTTTATCTTGTCGCCACGGGCGGCTGGGAGAAAGTGTCCGAGATGTGGAACAGGACGAAGTATAAGAAAAATGAGTAACGAAGATATTGACAGAATTGTAGGGGAGTACGGCGGCGTGCTCCCCTTCCCAGTGTATGCGGTTGTCTGTGACTCCGAGCAGATCGACCACATCCTCCGGAACGGGGATAAGTTTGATCTCTGGACCAATGATGGACAGCACTGGCGCGTGAAACCGATTATCTAGTGTTGCGATGTCGCAACGGAAAGGAGTTTTTATGGCACACTTATTCTTGATCGCAGGCCACGGTGACGGAGATCCCGGAGCCTGCGGGAATGGCTACACGGAAGCGGAGAGAGTGCGGGCTCTGGCAGCCCGGATCAAAGCGCTGGGCGGGGATAATGTCACGGTAGGAGACACGTCCCGGGACTGGTATAAGGACAACCTGATCAGCTCCCTCAACATTGATAAGAGCTGGCAGATCGTAGAGCTCCACATGGATAGCGCGTCAGCATCAGCAAGGGGCGGACATGTTATCATTAAATCCGGATTTAGTCCCGACACATATGATACAGCACTTGCTAATTTTATTGGAGGCATCCTTCCTGGCAGATCTAATCTAATCGTTGGTCGTTCAGACCTTGCGAATCCCAATCGCGCAGCCACAAAAGGATACTCATACAGACTTGTAGAATTCGGATTCATTACAAATGCAAACGATGTCTCTATTTTTAACAGTCGCATGGACGATATCGCCCGCGGTGTACTGGCAGCCTTCGGGATCGGTTCTGCCGACGCGGACAAGTGGGTATGGGATGATAACAAACAGGAGTGGTGGTACCGCTATGCGGACGGATCATACCCCCGTGCGTGCTGGAAGCAGATCGGCGGCGCGTGGTACTACTTTGACAGTAACGGCTATGCAGTTCGGAACAAGTGGATCCAGGATGGCGGGTATTGGTATTACCTGAACGATAACTGCAGCATGGCTACCGGATGGAAATGGGTGGACACCGCATGGTATTATCTGAATCCGCAGTCCGGATCTGTGCCGAAGGGTGCGATGCTGGACGGCTGGCAGTACATTGACGGGCGTTGGTATTATCTGAACGCCATGAATCTGACCGGCCACAAGCACGGCGATATGATCACCGGAATGTTTGACCAGGGCATCCATACCTATTACTGCCGAAAAGAAAAAGAAAATGGAAATCCTGTAGGAAGTATGGTCACGGGATGGATCTGGATTGATGACGCGTGGTATTACTTTAATCTGGATCTGGACTGCCAACCGGTGGGAAGTATGCTTAAAAATCACTGGCTGACCGAGAATGGGCATCGCTATTATCTGAAGGATGACGGCAGGATGGCGAAAGATGAGTCGATTGAGATCTCTGGCAAGACATATACCTTCAACAATTCCGGAGAGATGGTGTAAAAAATTCCCCGGGGCTGTGGCTCCGGGGAAAATTGGCTAGAATATTGTATCATTTTCGTGTAATATATTAATAATATATTAAGCAAAATTTGTGCTGCATTTTAATAGGAAGAAACAAGTGTTTATTATGTAAAGCCTCAAGGTGCCGCTTCCTCAGTTCCGATATCGGTCAGTGTCCCGGTCACTTCTTTATAGGGCATTGTATATCTCTGAGACAGATATCTCATGGAAGCGGCCAGTTCACCGTCCGGGCCGCCGAACTGAGAGATGATTACCTGTGCGATTTTCGGGTTGGTCTGTGTGATTTTTATCGGGTATTGAAGTCGTTTTTCATAATTCCACATAAATCAGCATCCTCCTTCCTGCCAGGGCCACGGTTCATTGATCCAGTTCCAGTACTCTTCGCAGGAAACAGAAGCCGTGTCGATCGTTAATGGTCCGTAAGTTTCCGCGTATTCTTTCAGGGAACGATTGCGATGATCGCTCATTTCCCGGAAATAGGCCAGTGCTTCCGCATCGCAGGGATGAGTATCGAGATAGAGTTTTGCCTCATCTACGGCGAAGCTGACCTGATTGATATGGTCCATAAGCTGTCTGCGGTTCATATTACGGCAGGCGGCCTGGTTCATTGGGCTGCGTGAGCTGCTGTTCATCTTCGCCTGCCTCCTTTCCCGAGAAATGGTTTATCCAGTTCGGAGAAAATGGTTCCGCATTCCAGAGCTTTACACGGGTCATAAAGATCCCTCCACTTCTGCCAGGGCACATATGCCATGGCAACCGGCATATCTTCCGGAAAATGGTCATGTGTATCCGGACATCCCTCCATCCGGCAGGCGCACTGCGGAGCTGACGGAGCGGGGGCTGGCATCGGGCGTCGGGAATAGCGTGTATTATACTGACAATTTGCCATATTCAGATGTCTCCTTTCATGGTTGAATATTCATTGATTCAATATTAAAGTATGGGATCTGGAGGGAAGACGTGAATGAAGCCGGAGAGACAGATATGAAAACGAAACATGATATCATATGTGAGAATTAAATGAATCGAAAAAAAATCTTTACTTTTCACATCAGATTATATATAATGTATTAGTCAGCGGGGTATGGCTCAGTTTGGTTAGAGCGCACGGCTGGGGGCCGTGAGGTCGCAGGTTCGAATCCTGTTACCCCGATTGATGCGGAATTTATCAGAGCATTGAATTACATTAAGGGATCAGAACAGGTAAAATGGTTTACCGAAACTGATTCCTTATCTATTATCTGACAGAAATGAAAAGGAGACAGGAATATGTGTGGATTCGTAGGTTTTGTCGGTGATACGGAAGACCGTGAACAGGTGTTGACAAATATGATGAATACGATCGTACACCGGGGGCCGGACAGTGAAGGAAAGTACGTGGATGAAGATGCGGCACTTGGCTTCAGGAGACTGAGTATTATTGATCTTTCAGCTGTCGGTGATCAGCCGCTGTATAACGAGGACCGGAGCATGGTTCTGGTTTTTAACGGAGAAATCTATAATTATCAGGAACTGAAGGAAGAACTGATCAGAGAAGGTCATGTGTTTGTGTCCAACACAGATTCGGAGACGCTGATCCACGGTTATGAACAGGGGGGAGAGAGTCTTGTGGACAGGCTCAGAGGCATGTACGCGTTTGCGATCTGGGACACAAAAAAGAAGAAACTGTTCGTGGCCAGGGATATTTTCGGAATCAAGCCGCTTTATTATGCGCAGATGAACGGTACGCTCATGTTTGCGTCTGAGATTAAGGCTTTTATGGAACACCCCAAGTTTGATAAAATTTTTAATGAAGACGCGCTCGGCAATTATCTTTCCTTCCAGTTTGTGCCGACAAATGAGACTTTTTTCAAAGGTGTGTTCTGTCTTCAGCTGGGACATTATTTTACCTATGAGAACGGCAGGATGGAGATCAAACGGTATTTCGAGCCGAATTTTACGGGAGACTGCAAGAAAAGTTTCGAGGAAGTCGTGGATGATGTGGAAAAGGTCATGAAGGAATCTGTGGAAAAACACAAGATCAGTGATGTGGAAGTCGCATCCTACCTTTCCAGCGGTGTGGATTCCAGCTATCTGACTTATCTCGGACAGGTGGATCGTACCTTTACCGTGGGATTCGATGAGGGAAAATACAGTGAGATCCAGGACGCGAAAGAGTTTGCGGCCAGCATCAACATGAAAAATGACGCAAAGGTTATTACACCGGAGGAATACTGGGATAAACTTTCGGATATTCAGTATTATATGGATGAGCCTGTGGCGGATCCGGCAGCGATCGCTCTGTATTTCCTGAGCGAAGAGGCGTCCAAAAAGGTGAAGGTCGTTCTTTCCGGAGAAGGATCGGACGAGTTGTTTGGCGGATACAATATTTACTGTGAGCCTCTTGAACATACTGGTTTTAACAGAATCCCAATGGGGATCCGGCGAATTCTCGGCAAATTTGCAGAGTACTGTCTGCCTCGGGGAATGAAGGGAAGAGGATTCCTTATGCGCCACGGAAAGACGCTGGAGGAGAGGTATTTTGCCAATGCGACTAATATATTTACCGAGCGGGAAGCCAACAAAATCCTGAAGAACGGATGTAAACCGGGAATTCAGAAGGTAACGCGTCCGCTGTATGACAGGGTAAAGGGAAAAGATCCTGTTACAAAAATGCAGTATGTGGATCTTCACTTATGGCTTGTTCATGATATACTTATGAAAGGTGACAAGATGGGCATGGCCAATTCCCTGGAGGTTCGGGTTCCGTTCCTGGACAAGAAGGTTCTGGAACTGGCGGAAACCCTTCCGCTGGATTATAAGGTGAGGGCTCCGAAGACCAAGGTGGCGCTCCGCGCGGCCGCTGAGCGATGCATAAGAAGCAAAACGGCTGAAAAGAAGAAACTGGGATTCCCGATTCCGATTCGTGTATGGCTTCGGGAAGACAAGTATTATAACCGTGTGAAAGCCATGTTTTCATCTGCAGCCGCGAAGAAGTTTTTTAATACGGATATGCTGATTAAAATGCTGGATGATCATAAGGCAGGGAAGAATACGAATGAAAAAACAGACGACAGCCGTAAGATCTGGACGGTCTACATTTTCCTTGTATGGTACGACAGATTCTTTGAACATGGCAAGCCGATGCATCCGGCGATGAATGCAGGACAGGTGAGGTAATATGAGAAGCAGGACGGTGCGTTCGATTAAGCGGCGTAACCAGAAAAGTAAAGGCAGGAGCTCCGGCAGTCTGGGAGATACTCAGCCAATGTATCCGGTCAGTGACCGGGGGGCAGGCTCATCCATGTCAGATACACGGCCCATGCGCCCTGTGAATGGAGCTTCGGGCTATCGGAATGCCGGATACGGGCGGTCCGATAGCCCGCGTCCCGGATACGGGGAATACGGGGCTTCCGGTTCCCGGGGGACCGGGTACGTTCGTGCCGGTTACGAGGGATATCAAAGATCGGTGGAGCGCAGAAGAAAGACGGTACAGACTCCGCGGAGACCTCAGCCGCGGACGGCGCGTCCGGCAAGAGCGAAGCGCAGTGCTCTTGCCAGTCTGATCATCAGGCTGAGAAGGAAACCGGCGGCAAAAGAACAGTATTTTGATTACGATATGCTGCTTGTTATTGTCTTTCTCATGTGTTTCGGGCTTGTAATGCTGTACAGTACAAGTGCTTATGAGGCACAGACGGATTTCGGAAATGATCTGTACTATTTTACAAGACAGGCATTGATTGGAGCGGTGGGGTTTGTGGTCATGCTCATTGTATCCAGAATTGACTATCATTTATATGGAGCGTTCGCGGTGGAAATATTCGTGGTCTCCATGATTCTTATGGCACTTGTTCAGACCCCTCTGGGAGTGACGATCAATGGCGCCAGAAGATGGATCGGACTTCCGGGAGGTCAGACGCTGCAGCCTGCGGAGATTACGAAGATCGCGGTGATACTTTTTATTTCCTATGAGCTGTGCAGACTGGGAAAGAAAGCCTATACAAAGGAAGGAATGCTCCGGGTGTTTGTTCTGGGCGTGATCGCGGCTCTTGGTGTTTATGTGCTGACGGATAACCTGAGTACGGCGATCATTGTGATGTCGATTACCTGCATTCTTATTTTTGTGATTCATCCACAGACGAAGCCGTTTCTGATCGGAATTGCTGCTCTGGCGGCATTTGCCATTGTCGGAATCGGAGCTCTGTCGATTATTGCGGCCAACAGTGATAATTTCCGTATTCAGCGAATCCTGTCCTGGCTGAATCCGGAGGCGACCGCTGCTGACGGAAGTTTCCAGGTTATGCAGGGACTTTACGCCATTGGAAGCGGAGGATTCTTTGGAAAAGGTCTTGGAAACAGCACACAGAAACTTGGGGTAATACCGGAAGCTCAGAACGATATGATTCTTGTGGTGATCTGTGAGGAACTGGGGGTGTTCGGTGCCATTCTGATTCTTGTGCTTTTCGGGCTGCTGCTGTACCGGCTGATGTTTATTGCGAAAAACGCGCCGGATCTGTATGGCTCGCTGATCGCAACCGGCATTTTCGCGCACATTGCTCTTCAGGTGATTCTGAATATTGCTGTTGTTACCGGGCTCCTGCCGACGACGGGAATCACGCTGCCGTTTATCAGTTATGGAGGAACTGCGATTCTGTTCCTTATGATTGAGATGGGAATAGCGCTTGGAATATCCCGCAGAATACGCCTGGAAGGCGAATAGATACCGGAAAATCTGAAAATACTTTGAGAATTTGATGAAATTTCCAGGGAAATGCTTCCCTTCTGAACTGATATATGATATATTTTAACGTGGTATTGAAAACTATGTGTGATAGATACCTGAAATATACATCGCAGTTCAGGAGGGTTTTTAATGGATTATAAAATTATTGTGGACAGCTGCGGAGAACTGACATATAAAATGAAGAACAGCGGTATTTATGTGACAGCATCTCTGAGCATGCAGGTCGACGGAGATACGATTGTGGATGATGATACCTTTGATCAGGCGGACTTCTTAAAACGTGTCGCCGCCAGCCCGGAGTGCCCCAAATCATCCTGCCCTTCTCCTGAAAAATATATGGAACTGTGCGGCGGAGAGGAAGAGCGGGTGTATATCGTGACTCTATCATCGGAACTGAGCGGCTCGTATAACAGCGCGGAACTGGGGAAAAAGCTGTGGGATGAGGAACATGCGGAAAGCGGGAAAAAGATCCATGTGTTCAATTCCCGGTCAGCATCTGTAGGAGAGACTCTGATCGCTCTGAAAATCCGGGAATGCGAGGAACAGGGGCTTGATTTTGACAATGTAGTCGAGCGTGTGGAAGCGTATATCGCAGAACAGCATACGTATTTTGTCCTTGAGAATCTTGATACCCTTCGGAAAAACGGAAGACTGACCGGAATCAAGTCTTTTGTGGCAAGCGCGTTGAATATCAAGCCTGTAATGGGATCCACTCCCGAGGGAACGATCTGCCAGCTGGGGCAGGCGAGAGGAATCAGACGGGCTCTGACGAAGATGGTGGATCAGATTGTGCGGGAGACAAAGAATGCGGAGAAAAAAATACTTGCCATAGCTCACTGCAACTGTCCGGAGCGGGCAAGAGAGGTAGAGAGGATGCTTCTTGATAAAATGAATGTCAGATCCAGTTTTATCGTGGATACGGCAGGAATCAGTACAATGTACGCGAACGATGGCGGAATAATTGTTGTGATCTGAGACGGATTGTGATAAACTGTTAACAGTGCCGGACGGCAGGGGGACCGACGGATTGAAAGGAGCATGGAAAGATGAGTCAGGAAAAAGTTGACCATTATAAACAGGAAAAGGCAAACCGGAAAAAGACCATGCGCAAACAGAAGGCGATGAGTATTGTGCGCAAAGCAGTTCTCGCCGTGGTGGCTCTTGCGCTTGTCGGATGGCTTGGCTACTCTGCTTATGATATGTATAATTCGGGAAAAGAGAGAGTGGTAGCTGAAGTGAATTACGATGCGGTTACGGATTACCTCAATAATATGAGCACTGAAACAGAATAGAGTGGAGGGGATTAAAAAATCCGGCCTTCGGAAAGAAAAACACAACATGTAGAGTGTGGATGTATTCCATACCCTACATGTTCTTTTTTTGCCCGAAAACAGAAAAAATGTACCGTTATTTTCCAGTGGAAGCGTCACAAAAAAATCAAAAAAAAGGGTTGAAAAAGGGGGGAGTGTGGTTTAGAATGGTGTCAAGTGGTAAAGAGTGGTGGATAGTGGTATAAAGTGGGGGCGATGTGGAGGCTCACTAAGAGAGAAAGGAATCCGGATGTTACTAGGAGAGTTTAACCATAGCATTGATGAAAAGGGAAGACTCATCATCCCGGCTAAGCTCAGGGATGATCTGGGTGACAGTTTTGTCATTTGTAACGGTCTGGAAGGCTGCCTCTTCGTATACTCCATGGACGAATGGAAGAAATTTGTTGCCGAACTTGAAACCCTGCCACGGATGAATAAGGATGCCAGAATTTTCAAGCGTTATTTTTTCGGAAGCGCTTCTGAGGGCAGTTTTGACAAGCAGGGGAGAGTTCTTGTCCCGCCGTCACTCAGAAAAGCGGCGCATCTGGAGAAGGATGTGGTTCTGGTCGGAGTACAGGACCGTGTGGAGATCTGGGATAAGGCACTCTGGGAAGAGCGCAGTCAGGTCAGTGAGGAAGACCTTGACGCAATCGCGGAACGCATGGAGGCCATAGGAATCAGAATCTGACAGGAGGCGCGTGATGGCATTCAATCACACATCAGTTCTGCTGCATGAGACAGTGGACGGGCTAAACGTAAAACCAGACGGTATCTATGTTGATGCCACGCTGGGAGGCGGCGGACATGCTTATGAAGTCTGCAGCCGGCTCGGCGAACAGGGGAGATTTATAGGAATAGACCAGGATGCCGCCGCGATTGAAGCGGCGGGGAAAAGACTGGAAGGCTTCGGGGAGAAGGTTACGATAATACGGAGCAATTATCGTGATATGAAGCCACGGCTCCATGAGTTGGGGATTGACAAAGTTGACGGAATCGTCATGGATCTGGGAGTGTCTTCCTACCAGCTGGACACCGCTGAACGCGGTTTTTCCTACCGGGTAGACGCGCCTCTTGATATGAGGATGGACCAGAGACAGAGGATTACGGCAAGAGACATTGTCAATAACTACAGCGAGGCGGAGCTTTACCGTGTAATCCGTGATTACGGGGAGGATAAGTTTGCGAAGAATATCGCCAAACATATCGCAGCGGAGCGGAGCAAAGCACCGATCGAGACAACAGAACAGCTGAATGAGATTATCAGGCACGCCATTCCGATGAAGATCCGGAAAACTTCGGGACATCCGTCAAAGAGGACGTTTCAGGCAATTCGGATCGAATTGAATCATGAGCTTGACGTGCTCAGAGATTCGCTGGATGAGATGATTGACATGCTCAATCCGGGGGGACGGATCTGTATGATAACGTTTCATTCGCTGGAGGACAGGATTGTGAAGAGTGCGTTCCGGA
>CALWBC010000003.1 GCA_944375755.1 uncultured Mediterraneibacter sp.
CACCACCTTCACCGGAATTGGATTTTCCGTGCAGACGGTTCATTGCTATCGCCAGTGTCTCATGAGCCTCCTTCGAGATAGAACCGTAAGACATGGCTCCGGTCTTGAACCTTGTCACAATGGAGTCAACGCTTTCCACTTCCTCAAGCGGTATTCCCTTCTTCGGATAGTTGAAATCAAGCTGGCCTCTCAGATTGATCTTCTCACCTTCCTCGTCCACCATCTTCGTGTACTGTTTGAACATGTCATAGTCACCGCGTCTTGTGGACTGCTGAAGCATGTGGATGGTCTGCGGATTATAGAGATGTTCCTCTCCGCCGCTCTTGTATTTATGTCTGCCCATACTGTCAAGAGTCATATCTCCGTCAAGTCCCAGCGGATCAAACGCCTGTGTGTGGAATGCGGTATAATCTTCCGCTATCTCCTGGATGCCGATACCGCCCACACGGCTCACTGTATCAGTAAAGTATCTGTCGATAAACTCTTTCTTAAGTCCGATGGCCTCAAAGATCTTTGCTCCCTGATAGGACTGTATCGTTGAGATACCCATCTTCGATGCGATCTTGATGATGCCGTGAATAATTGCGCTGTTGTAATCATCAACAGCCGCATAGTAATCCTTATGCAGCAGTCTTGAGTCAATCAGCTGACGGATGGACTCATGCGCCAGATACGGGTTGATCGCACATGCACCATAACCAAGCAGCGTAGCAAAGTGATGAACCTCTCTCGGCTCGCCGCTCTCAAGGATCATGGCAACGGATGTTCTCTTCTTCGTGCGCACCAGATGCTGCTGCAGTCCGGATACGGCAAGAAGTGATGGAATCGCCACATGATATTCATCCACATCACGGTCTGTCAGAATCAGAATGTTCGCGCCCTCGCGGATCACTCTGTCCACCTCAACAAAGAGGTATTCAATCGCCTTTTCGAGGCTGGTGTTCTTATAATAGGTAATCGGAATCTCCGCAACCTTGAAACCTTCCACTTTCATGTTTTTGATCTTCAGAAGGTCCGTATTCGTAAGAATCGGGTTGTTTACCCGAAGCATCTTACAGTTTTCTTCCTTCTTCTCAAGAAGGTTTCCGTCTTTTCCTACGTAGATCACCGTAGAAGTAACAATCTCCTCACGGATCGCGTCAATCGGCGGATTTGTCACCTGCGCAAACAGCTGTTTGAAGTATCCGAACAGCGGCTGTCTTTTCTGTGACAGAACAGAGAGCGGAATATCGATTCCCATAGCCGCGATTCCCTCTCCACCGTTTTTCGCCATGGTAAGGATAGATGTTTTTACGTCTTCGTAAGTATAGCCAAACGCCTTCTGCAGACGGGTACACTCCTCTTTCGTATATTTCGGGATATCCTTGTTCGGAATCGGAAGATCCTTAAGCTAAATCAGATTGCTGTCCAGCCACTCACCATAAGGCTCCTCGTTGGCATATTTTTCTTTGAGTTCCTCATCGTCAATCACTCTTCCCGCAACCGTATCCACAAGCAGCATCTTGCCCGGATGCAGTCTCTCTTTTACAAGGATCTTTGACGGATCGATATCAAGCACACCGACCTCGGAAGAGAGAATCAGGTTGTCATCATCCGTAATATAATATCTCGACGGACGAAGGCCGTTTCTGTCAAGTACAGCTCCCATCACATCTCCATCGGAGAAAAGGATGGATGCCGGGCCATCCCATGGCTCCATCATTGTCGCATAATACTCATAGAAATCCTTCTTGTTCTGGGACATGCTGCGATTGTTCACCCAGGGCTCCGGAATCGCAATCATCACTGCCAGCGGGAGTTCCATACCGCTCATCACCATAAATTCCAGTGCATTGTCCAGCATTGCCGAGTCAGAACCTGATGTGTTGATCGCCGGAAGTACCTTATGCAGTTCTCCCTTCAGGGCACCGGACTCCATGGTCTCCTCTCTCGCCCGCATCTTATCCGCGTTTCCGCGAATTGTATTAATCTCTCCATTGTGTACGATAAAACGGTTCGGATGAGCTCTCTGCCAGCTCGGAGCCGTGTTCGTACTGAATCTGGAGTGTACCATGGCGATTGCGGATTCATAATCCTCATCCTGAAGATCGCCAAAGAACTGTCTGAGCTGTCCCACGAGGAACATTCCCTTATACACAATCGTTCTGCTGGAAAGAGATACTACGTATGTGTCATCGCTGCTCTGTTCAAAAACACGTCTTACAATATAAAGTCTGCGGTCAAAATCCAGTCCGCGCTCAACTTTCTCCGGGCGCTCGATGAATGCCTGCATGATGCACGGCATACAGTCAACCGCTGTTTTTCCGAGCACTTCCGGATGTACCGGCACTTCTCTCCAGCCGAGGAAGTTCAGTCCTTCCTTCTTTGTAATAACCTCAAAGATGTTCTTTGCCTGATTGCGTTTCAGTTCATCCTGGGGAAGGAAAAACATTCCCACTCCGTAATCCCGTTCATCTTTTAAATGGATGCCGAGCGGAGTACAGACTTTTTTGAAAAATTTATGTGATACCTGCAGAAGAATTCCGACACCATCGCCGGTTTTTCCCTCCGCATCTTTTCCTGCTCTGTGTTCCAGATGCTCTACGATCTCGAGAGCTCCTGCAACTGTGCTGTGGCTCTTTACACCTTTTATATTAACAATTGCTCCGATGCCACAGTTATCATGTTCAAAACTCTCACGGTAAAGTCCCTGCGGGTTTTCCTGCCCCTGCGGATTTTCATTTGTTTTCCTCATGGTCGCTGTCCTCTCCTTTTTTATTTCTGAAAAAACTATACCTGATTTCAATCCGTTTGTAAACAAGAAATTTTCTCTAATTGTCAGATAATTTGAATTTATTCTTTTTTTAAATAAATTTTCCGACATTTTTATTTTATTCAAACATTAAGAATCATTTCTGATATTTTCATTTTTTCTTGTATTTATGTTGATTTTTCATTGTATTCCCAAAAAAATATGGCAGAATCTCCATTCTGCCATACACAATTTCATTTTATTTTTTTCTTAAAACATATCGGTTGGATCCTGCTTTTCCAGCGGAGGATCCTGAGTTCCATAACCATTCAGCCTCTGAATCATCACGAACACCACGGAACACACAAACGCACCTCCGATCGCCACGGCCGCCATCCTGAAAACATCCGCGCCAATCCACCGAAACAGTCCGGATTCCGTATATACAACAGAGCTGACATTCAGCACAACATGAAGAAAAACCGGCGCTTTTACGGAACCATATTTATCATACAGATAACAGAGCATCAGTCCGAGAAGGAATCCGTATATCATCTGTATCATGTTAACATGCATAAACGCAAATAACAGAGAAGAACATACGGCGGAGTACCAGAACCGTTGATTCTCCCGATACCGCCGGAACAGAATTCCCCGGAA
>CALWBC010000004.1 GCA_944375755.1 uncultured Mediterraneibacter sp.
ATGAGAATCCTTCGTTCTGAATGTTAAAGACCGTAAAATGCGAGTGCCTCTGCACGACCATTTTGCGGTCTTGTTACATTCATTCGAAGAGTCGAAGGAGTGGGCTCAGCATGGCGATGCAGCCCCCTGCTTTTGAACGTCAGCTAATCGAAAAAATCATCTCGTCCGTATTTTGTTTCCATCAGAAACCTTCCCGTTAATGCACTAAATAGCTGAATATTTGAAGTGTTGGATAAAAAACCGAGCGCACTCTTGATTTTTTATAAACACAGTATTATAATGATCTGCGTAGAGAAATGACAGGCTTTTCCAAGCAGAGGAGGAAACACGATGGAGAAGAAAAATCTTGATTGGGAAAATATGGGATTCAGCTACATGCAGACAGACAAGCGCTATGTGGCTAACTATAAAGATGGGAAATGGGATGAAGGCGGACTGACTGACGATGCCAACATTGTAATGAATGAGTGTGCAGGTGTTCTTCAGTATTCACAGTCTGTTTTTGAAGGACTGAAAGCTTATACAACAGAAGACGGACATATTGTAACGTTCCGTCCGGACCTGAACGCATCCCGTATGGTAGACTCCGCGAAGAGACTGGAGATGCCGCCGTTCCCGGAGGATCGTTTCGTTGACGCGGTAGTGCAGGTTGTTAAGGCAAATGCAGCTTACGTTCCGCCGTACGGATCAGGAGCGACTCTTTATATCAGACCTTACATGTTCGGAAGCAATCCGGTAATCGGAGTAAAACCGGCAGATGAGTATCAGTTCAGAATCTTCACCACACCTGTGGGACCGTACTTCAAGGGCGGTGCAAAACCGATTACGATCTGCGTATCTGATTTTGACCGTGCCGCACCGCACGGAACAGGACATATCAAAGCCGGTCTGAACTATGCAATGAGCCTTCACGCAATTGTAACTGCTCACGCAAACGGATTTGATGAGAATATGTATCTTGATTCTGCAACGAGAACAAAAGTAGAAGAGACAGGCGGAGCAAACTTTATCTTTGTGACAAAAGACAATAAGGTTGTTACACCTCATTCTTCCACGATTCTTCCGTCCATCACAAGAAGATCTATCATGTATGTGGCAGCGCATTATCTGGGACTGGAAGTGGAAGAGAGAGACGTTTACTTCGATGAGGTAAAAGATTTCGCGGAGTGCGGTCTTTGCGGAACAGCAGCGGTAATCTCTCCGGTAGGCAAAGTCGTAAATCACGGTGAGGAGATCTGCTTCCCGAGCGGAATGGAGAAGATGGGACCGATCACTCAGAAACTGTATGATACACTGACCGGAATCCAGATGGGACACATCGAGGCTCCGGAAGGATGGATCAAGGTGATCGAGTAATTGTTGAGACGGTGAATGGAAAACCGTTTTGTGTTAACGCGGTAAATATCAATTTGATATACATGGAAATACAATAGGATAAAAGTTATGAAATCGGAATCATCTGAGAATAAAACTTGGGTGATTCCGATTTTTTTAAAAAAGATCTATTGACAATGGAATGGGTAAAGTGTATATTAATATCAAGATGAGAACGTTCCCAATATACAAAATAGATAAAAAGATAGGAGGGAATCAATTTTTAATTTTTTTACTCAAAAATGAGAACGTTCCCAAAAAGTTTCATAAACCTGTCATTTATTCTGGAAATGAGAAAAAAATGAATGTATAATCAAGCTATGGAACAGGATAAATGGAGGAATTGAGATGGCTACTATATTGGATGTTGCAAAAGAAGCGGGCGTATCAAAATCAACCGTATCAAGAGTCATTAACAATGAAGGAACAGTAAAGCCAGCCACCAGACAGGCAGTGGAAGAAGCGATCAAGAAACTGGGGTATTCACCGAGCTACTTTGCTCAGGGAATGAGAACCGGACTTACCAAGACGATCGCCATGGTTGTTCCGGAGTATACGAACCCATTCTATTCCGAAATGTTCAGAGGTGTGGAAGATGTTGCGCTGAAATATGGATATATGGTGTTTGTCTGCAATACGGAGAGACATGCGGTCTCAGATATCGAATATACGAAAGAGCTGCTGAGAAGGAACATTGACGGGATTATCTATAATACATATCACAGAAATGACAGTGTTGCCGAATATCTGAAGAAAGTGTCAAAGCAGCTGCCGGTAGTATTTATGGATAAGATATTTGACGATTGCAGTTCTGTCTCTTATGTGTATATTGACGGGTATGAAAGTGTCCGGAAAGCGGTACATTATCTGTATAATCAGGGACACAGGAAAATAGGTTACATTCTGAACTCGGAAGATATCAGTGTTATTCAGGAGCGCTATATCGGATATCTGAAAGGTCTGGAGGACTGCGGTCTGACAGCGGATGAAAAGTGGGTTTACAGGGTAAGAAGGGAGAATGAACCGGATTATATCAAGCTGGGCAGGGATGCTGCCAGATATTATATGTCTTTATCAGACAGACCGGATGTGATTATGGCCGCCATCGATATGATCGGAATCGGATGCATTAAGGAGCTGAATGCTCTGCATGTAAAAATTCCGGATGAGATGGGCGTGATCGGGTTTGATAATATTTCGCTGAGCAGCCTGATTGAACCTGCTCTCACTACAATCAGCCAGCCGATCAGGAAACTGGGACAGACAGCGGCTGAGATTGTAATTGCAAAGATTAATGGCGAAGAGATTAACGATCAGGTAATCTTTCAGGGAGATCTGATCGTCCGGGAAACAACCTGACAGAATATTTCAGAGATTCCTCTGGGATATGGCTGTCGATGGAACAGGTATGAAGGAGGAGCTGAAAATGAAAAAGAAATTATTGGCGATGTTACTGTGTGCGGCTATGTCGGTAAGCGTACTGGCGGGATGCTCAGGCGGGGAATCTGAGACTTCGTCCGATGGAGGATCAGGGACAGAGAGTGAAGATGATGGCTATAAGATTGGTCTGTCTGTTCTGAATACATCCGGTCAGTTCTTTATCAGTGTTATCGATGCCGCGGAGGCAGAGATTGAAGCGCAGGGCGGCGAACTGATGGTCAATGACGCGCAGGACTCTTCCGAAACACAGATTGCAGGACTTGAAAACTTTATTCAGTCCGGTGTAGATGGAATCATTGTCTGCGCAGTAGACGCAGAAGCGGTAGCTCCGGTAGTTAAGGAGGCAAAAGACGCAGGAATTGCAGTGGTATGCCTTACCTCTAAGGTGGAAGGATACGATGCATACATTGGAGCGGATGAGCACACACTTGGATATACTCAGGGAGCTGCAGTAGGACAGTGGATCGCGGATAAGTGGGGAACGGATGAGACGATTGAGGCCGCTACTCTGAATTACGATCTGATGGAGTCTGTAATCGAACGTAAGAACGGTATTATTGAAGGTGTACAGGAATTTGCACCGAATGTAGAATTTGTGGCTGACGCTACGGCCGCGGATCAGTCAGAGGGAATGACAGCTACAGAGAACTTTATCCAGGCAAATCCGGACCTGCGGGTTGTTTGCGGAGTCAGCGATGGAGCAGCTCTTGGAGCGTTTGAAGCTTTCAAGTCCAATCAGATGGATGATCCGGATCAGTATATTATCGCCGGAATCGATGCGACTGAAGAGGCTTTAAATCAGATTGCAGCAGGAACTATCTATCAGTTTACGGTAGATCAGAATCCGACAGGAACAGGAAAACAGCTTGTGGATACCTGTATTGCAGTCATTAACGGAGATGAATATGAAAAGGACTATGAGCAGGATCTTGTAGCTGTAACTCCTGATAATATATCAGATTATGTAAAATAAGTTGCAATGTGACAGTGTGGGGTTAAAAGGACCGGCCTCTGCCTGAGAAGAGAAGGAAGAAGGGACAGGGCCGGTCCTTTTTGTACCCTGATTTCGATAAAAGGAGACATTTAGGATGAGTGTTATTCTTGAAATGAAAGACATCATAAAGGAATATCCCGGGGTTAAAGCACTGGATCATATGAATCTGACAGTCTATGAAGGCGAGGTTCATGCTCTTATGGGGGAGAACGGAGCCGGAAAATCAACACTGATCAAAGTCATATCAGGAGCCATCCGGCCGAACGGGGGACAGATCATTTATGAGGGAAAGCAGTATGAATATATGACACCTGCGTTATCGAAAAAGCTGGGAATCGGAGTTGTCTATCAGGAATTCAACCTTGTTCCTGAACTGTCCGTAGCGGAAAATATCTTCCTTGGAAACAAGCTGACCTCAGGAAGTGTGATCAACCGGAAACTTATGAATCAAAAGGCGAAGGAGCTTATGGATTCGTTCGGCATTGATATTGATGTGACCGTGCCGGTACGCACACTTACAGTTGCTTATCAGCAGCTGGTGGAGATTACGAAGACTATATCGAATAATGTCAAGGTTCTGATCATGGATGAACCATCAGCTCCTCTGACCAATCGGGAGATTGACGCGCTGTTCGGTATTATCCGTAAACTGAAGAGCCAGGGAGTGGCTATTATCTATATTTCTCACAGAATGGAAGAAATATTTGAAATATCCGACCGGGTAACCATTATGCGTGACGGGGAATATGTGGATACACGTCTGACATCGGATACAACCCATGCTGAACTGATCCGCCTGATGGTAGGACGCAGCCTGGATGAACAGTATCCTGTAATTGACAAAAAGATCGGTGAGACAGTTCTGGAAGTGAAACATCTCTGTACCCAGACATTATTAAAAGATGTCGGATTTTCTGTCAGAAAAGGTGAGATCCTCGGACTTGCCGGACTTGTGGGAGCAGGAAGGACAGAGACTGCAAGGGCAATTTTCGGTGCGGATCCGATTACCTCGGGGGAAATATGGATCGATGGGAAACAGGTTCATATTAAAAATCCGAAAGACGCGATTAAAAACGGGATTGCGCTGATCCCGGAGGACAGAAAGAAACATGGTGTTCTGCTGGATATGACAATTCGTGATAACATTTCCTTTATAGCGGTGAAAGATATATCAACGGCAAGCGTGATCAGTTCTGCAAAAGACAAAAAGATGGCGAAAAAGTATATTGACCGTCTTCAGATTAAATGTCCGACTATGGAGCAGCTGGCGAAAAATCTCTCGGGAGGCAACCAGCAGAAAGTTGTTCTGGCAAAATCCCTTGCAAGTAATTCAAGGATCATTATCTTTGATGAGCCGACAAGAGGAATTGACGTGGGAGCGAAAAAGGAGATTTACGAACTGATCAATCAACTGGCTTCTCAGGGAATGGCGATTATTATGATTTCATCTGAGATGCCGGAGCTTCTCGGGATGTCGGACAGAATTATTGTCATGCATGAAGGAGAAGTGACCGGGGAACTTTCAAAAGAAGAGGCGAGCCAGGTTAGGATACTGGAACTGGCGTCGGGGATTAAGAGCGGAAAGGAAGATTAAATGATTATGAACAGGATTAACAGTAAAGAGATCATTAAGAAAATCAGTACATTTTTAATACTGGCATTTGTATTTCTGTTTTTCACAATTGCGACGGATAATTTCTTTGCCGTTAAGAATATGATTAATATTCTCCGTCAGGTTTCCATACTGGGAATTCTTACGGCCGGCATGACATTCGTCACTATTTCAGGCGGCATGGACTTAAGTGTTGGAAGCCAGCTGGGTCTTACCGGAGTGCTCTGTGCCATGTTTATTACGGAATTCAGTATGAACGATATAGTATCTGTAATTCTGGCAGTTCTGATTGCAACTGCTTTTGGAATTATAACGGGTCTGCTCATCGTATCTCTGAATGTTTCCGCAATTGTTATCACGCTTGGCATGCAGACTGTAATCCGTGGCTTTGCCTATATTTTCTCAGGTGGAATTCCGATTTATGATATCCCGGATGAGCTGGTATTTATCGGTCAGGGGTATGTAGGGCCGATTCCTGTCCCGGTAATTATCATGCTTGTGATCGTTCTGATCATGGGATTCATACTTCATAAGACATATTTCGGACGTTACGTATATGCCATTGGAGGCAATGTGGAAGCGGCCCGTCTGGCAGGCGTTCAGGTGAATAAGATCCTTGTTGCGCTGTACGCGATCAGC
>CALWBC010000005.1 GCA_944375755.1 uncultured Mediterraneibacter sp.
ATCCAAGCCAAGTACACTTCCGTATTTCGACATTTCGTCCAAATATACCCTTGCTTCTTTATAGGTCACGTTCTTCGTTTCCTTTCGTATTTCATTGTCGCTAAACAGACATATAATAGCACTAAAAAACCGGATGCACAAGCTTTAATTGATATCATTGGTTCCAAACTCCGGCCATTCTGCCTGTACTGTCCGAAAAAACGTCCTGTGGATCTTTCAGCCACAGGACGTTCTGATATAATTCACTGTATTTTTTTCTTTCTTTCGCGCAAGGCCGCTCCGGTCAGAGCCGCGCAGGATGCAAGCAATAAGGCACTCCAGAGAGTAAAGTCCCGGCTGTCCCCTGTCTTCGGTGAATCAGCGCCGGATGACTGCCTGCCCGGTCCGGGGTTCCGTCCGCCGGACTGGCTTCCCGCTGAACTCTGGCTGCCGGGCCGGTTTCCCGGCTTGTCCGTATCTGCCGGCTTCTCCGGTTCTGTCCGGGATGAGGTAACATCCTTTACATTTTCTATGGTTATTACGCCGTCCTCACCGACCGTCAGTTCCAGATGGATCTCTTCCGTATCCCTGCCCGGAGTGATCACCGGATTGCCGTTGCCGTCAGTAGTCGTGGTCAGCAAGTCATCTTCCGGCTCTTTGATGGTAATCTCACCGATTCCGATAATCTCACCGTCCGGATCTGCGACCGTAACCGTATGGGTGCCGGTCGGCACATCTTCCACATTGAAATTTCCGTCTTCATCCGTTGTGCCGGTCTGTCCGCCGATATCCACTGTCACACCGGAGATGGGCTTGCCGTCCGGACCGGTGATCGTTCCGCTGACATCATACCTGGTATCCTCCGATGGCGTCTCAGCGTCTTCAAATACAGCCTTCAGCGAAGCATCGTTTGTCAGCGCCGGGGCAGTAAATACACCTGCACGGACCTGAGCCGTCACATCTGCGCCATTATAGTACAAAACTGATAAAACCCTGCCCCCATCCGGAATCAGCCAATACGTCTGTTCCGACTGCCGCGCGACCCGGATGGTTGTACCGCAGATCTGATGATCCACTACAACTTTTCCTCCGCCTTCTACTTCTATAGAAACAGAATGCCATTCCGGTACGGTCGTGCTGACCGTAACATCCTGCGCAAAAACACTTGTCCCCATACAGCTGATTAAGAGCAAAGCCATCAGCAAGGCAGCTATTTTTTTCAAATTCATTCACCTCCTGTTGGTCTGTTTCTATCGAACACTACGGAGTTGTAACATTCCCATAGGAAACTGTAAATGTTACAGTCCCTTCGTAGGATCCTGCGCAGGCGCTGTCCCAGTCATTCTGATCCACCACCAGTGTCAGCTCAGTAGACTGGCCTTGCGCAGTGTATTCCCCACTGGTAAACTCACTTTCTCCGGCCATAACGGTATAGGGAATCGTTTTCGTGCTGTCATCAAGATTCACCAGCGCACCGGCCTGAGCACTTACCGTAATACTTTTGCCAACCTCAAGCCGGGCTGCTGTCAGTTCCACTTTGCCGAAATCTGTTTCCGTTTTATTAAAAGGAATTTCCGTATCTTCCGGAATTGTAACAGTATATGCAGGAGCGATATCTACCGAAATATCTGCTGCCGCGCTTTGGGGTCTGGAATCCTGGTCAATGGTACTGACAGTTTCAGCAGCGCTGACACTCATAACCATTGCCGGCAGGATCATGGCCGTTGCCAGAATGACGGATAAAAATTTCTTCTTCATGGTGTTCATTCCTTTCTGTCAATAAAGTAACTCTGCTGTGCCGCACTTGCAGATCACTCTGACCCTATTCGCCGCTTCCGGAAGAAAGCTGCTGAATCGCAATGTTAAAGGTCACCGTGTCTGTGTAGGTGCCGGCATACTTAGGCGCGTCCTCGGTCTGGAAATTCAGCCGCACCTTCTGTTCATCGGCAGAGGACACAAAAGCTGCCGCCAAATTGTTTTGCGCAGTGAGATCAATAGGGTAACCCGCTGTAGTCTCGTTAATTTCCGATGCCTGAACGATATAAGACAGGGCATAGTCGTCCGCTCCTTCCACTTCCAGTTTATAATCACTGACCAGTGTCACATTCAGAGTTGCCCCTTCGGGCAGCTTAACATCTTTCGCGATAATGTCATCCTGCTGAGCATAATAGTCGTAAAAAACATTCTCAGATAATTTCACCTCTGCCGGAATGGTCACGGAATAGGTCGGCGCCACCTGGAAGCTCAATTGAGTTTCTGTGGACTGGGGGACACTGTCTTCTTTAATTTCTGTAGCATTGACTGCCGGAATCGGAAATGCCATGGCGGCTGTCAAGGCCAGGGTCAGAGCGATTGCAGTAATTCTTTTTTTCATTTTTTGTTTCCTCCTTGATATGATTAGATTTATCATGAAGCGTTTTCTTTCACGCTTACTACGAATGTACAGGTACCGGTATAGGTACCGGCAAAGGTCACATCTGACTCACCCGGTTTCTTAAAGCTCAGAGTCACGCTGCCATTCGCATTCTCCTCGCCGCCAGGGACAGTCAGAACCGTATCGTTCACATCGATCTTATCGTTTCCATTATATACTGAGTAGGGGACCGTAGCGCCTTCCGCACTTTCCAGGGTAAAGGCACTGCCTGTACTGCCGGCTCCGGTCAGAGCCACTTCCAGCTGCTTACCGGCTTCCACATTCACATTGCTTGCGCTGACAGCAGCCGTCTCCCCAAGCTTCACAGCAGACGGAATCGTCACCGTGTATGCCGGGGCGCTGATAAACCTGCCGTACAGAGTCATGGCTTCCGTAACTGTATCTTTGTCAAAGTCCCACTCGTTCTCCGCACTGTAACTGCTGTCCGTATACCAGCCGTCAAAGGCAAGACCCGTGATGCCCGAAACATCCGGTTTCGTTATCTTTTGCCCGTCTGGGACAAGCTGCATGGCAATCGTCTGGCTGCTTCCCGCAAGCTGGAAAGATACCGTATAAAGAGCGGCACTTTTGCTTTCGCTGCTGTCAGCGTAATTTCCGGTGCCTTTGGCCTTAACCGTAAATGTATAGCTGCCGGTCTCGGTCAGATTGCTGAATGTGTATTCCATCGTATTGCCGCCGGTTATTTCGACAGCGTCTTCCACAGCCTGTCCGTCCCTGTAAAGCTGGACCAAATAGCCAGAGGCATTCGGCACCGCATTCCAGATTGCCCTGCCGGAAGTGGTGCTGTCCCTTGGCAGAGCGGACGGGGCATCTAATGAAGCAGCAGAAATATTAAATTGTTTGGCCGCCTCTGCTGACGTAAACAGTCCCGTTTCCGGAGCAGAAAGTTCCACCCAGTATGTACCGGCATCTGTCGGGGGTCCTGGCAGGACATCATCCATCTTCCCGTCGCTATCACTACTGTACCAGCTGATGCTCACCGTTCCATTGCCGTCATACATATAGCCGCCTTCTGGGAAACTGATCGGCTTGCCGTCATAGTTCCCGCCCAAAGTCACTGTTTCAGGAATAGAGATTGTTGCCTTTACTCTGGGAGTAATCGTCCCTTCTCCCGTCAGAGTGCCGCTCACGGTCATTGTGACGCCTGTCACTGTCAAAGTTACACCTTGTGGAATCGTCAGCTTTGTTCCCTGGGGGACTGTGAGAGACTCTTTTTCTTCTGGGATGGTCAGGCTTTCCTCCAGTGTTACTTCACCATAAACCTGTCCGACGCCGCCCTGGAAGATCAGGCCCTGCCAGCTGTTCTGACCGCTGACGTCCGAGATTGCTGCACCGCTTATGCCGCTGACGCTTCTGCCGCCGGCGGCGAAGATAACCGCATTGCCATTATTGCCATCATATTCAGTAGTGAAAGTTCCTCCGGCTCCATTAAACCCGCCGCCGATCCCGGCTCCATAAGTCCCGCCATTGGCCGTCACAATTCCTCCGGTAATCGTCACGGTCCCTCCGGTTCCAGTAATCCCGCCGCCGATCCCGGCTCCATAATCCCCGCCATTGGCCGTCACAATTCCTCCGGTAATCGTCACGCTCTCTCCAGCTCCCAAATCCCCGCCGCCGATCCCGGCTCCAGAATACCCGCCATTGGCCGTCACATTTCCTCCGTTGATCGTCACGCTCCCTCCGGCTCCATAATTCCCGCCGCCGATCCCGGCTCCAGAATTCCCGCCAGTCGCTGTCAGCTTACCCATGGCATTTTCATCCGTGGTCTGGGCGTAGATGGTCAGGCTGTTAGTGCTTTCTGTTGTAGGATCGTTATCATTATCGGAAACCCCGATGCCGCCGTTGACGGTAAGGCTGGCATTATCCGCCAGGAGCAGATGAACATCTCCGGTGACAGTAACACGCTGTCCGATAGTGACATTGCCATAAACCACATACCAGTGTTCTTCTTCATCATCTGCTCCCCATACGTTGTCGGATGCTGTGACGTTGACAACTTCCATATCGTCAGACGTCGTTTTTCCCTGACCTGTTTCATCAAGATAGAATATGTTTTCAGCAACAATACTCAATCCTTTATTAATTATTGTACTGTCAACGCTTCCGACGCCCAGCAGATGCAGAGTACCAGAGCCGTCAAGTGTTCCACTTCCTGTAATTGTTCCATTATCATTGATCGTTGCACCGGTTGCCGCACTTAAGGTTGCTTCTTCCGCCACTGTCAAAGTATTCCCCTCCGGGATGGTCAGAGTATTCCCCTCTGGGATGGTCAGGGTGTAGTTTGCGGGAATGGTCACATCCTGCTGCATAGTCTGCTGCCCATACACCGTGCCTGAAGTTCCCTGGAAGATAATGCCCTGCCAGTTTGTCTGTCTGCTGGTATCCGAGATTGCTGCAGCACCGCTGCCTCCTGTGGCGAAGATAACCGCATTGCCATTATTGCCCTCATATTCAGTAGTGAAAGTTCCTCCAGAACCAGTATAACCGACGCCGATCCCGGCTCCATAAGCCCCGCCATTGGCTGTCACACTTCCTCCGGTGATCGTCACAGTTCCTCCGGAGCCACTGTTCCCACTCCCGCCGCCGATCCCGGCTCCATAATTCCCTCCGGTCGCTGTCACATTTCCTCCGGTAATCGTCACGCTCCCTCCGGCTCTATTAATCCCGCCGCCGATCCCGGCTCCAAAATCCCCGCCATTGGCCGTCACACTTCCTCCAGTGATCGTCACGCTCTCTCCGGCTCCAGTATGACCGCCGCCGATCCCGGCTCCAAAATACCCGCCATTGGCCGTCACACTTCCTCCATTAATCGTCACGCTCCCTCCGGCTCCATAATTCCCGCCGCCAATTCCGGCTCCATACAACCCGCCATTGGCCGTCACACTTCCTCCGTTGATCGTCACGCTCCCTCCGGCTATCATAAACTTGCCGCCGATCCCGGCATTCTCTGTATCAGCCTGTGCTGTCAGCTTACCCATGATATTTTCATCCGTGGACTGGGCGTAGATGGTCAGGCTGTTGCCCTCACTGACATTGATGCCGCCGTTGACGTTCAGATCAGAACCATCAGCCAGGATCAGATGAACATCTCCGTTGGCGGTAACACGCTGTCCGATAGTGATATTGCTATCAACCACATACCAGCCATTACTCCAGGTAGTAGTATCTGCCGTAACTTCCGTTGCACTTTGACAGATCTGCGTCTGACCTACTGCATTCAAATATCTGACATTGTTCGCCAGCGCATTTACCATGCTGTTGAACACCGCAAACAGGCTGTCAAAAATCTCCGCGCCGGTGATCTGTGCTCTCTGCTCATCCGTCAGGGAGCTATAAGCGTCATAAGCCGCCTGCACCTGGGCATAAACCGCCTGCTGCTCCTCCGTACTCATAGCCGCCAGAGCATCCGCAGCGGGCAGGGCATTGATTTTATCCTGCACGTCAGTTACCGCAGTGTCTGTTTCGTCCGAAGTATCCGGCTGCGTATCCGGCTGCTCAGCCGTATCTCCTACCTGCGTTTCCTCCGTACCGGTCGTGCCGTCTTCCTGATCCGGTGACGGTTTCGTTCCCGCCGTCGGATCTGACCCCGCTGGCGGTTCAGTCTCTGTTGTCGGATCTGTCTCCGTTTCACCTGTCCCGGCACACTGAGTCAGGTCCGCTCCTTCTGCCCCGCACACAGGACAGTCACGGTTTCCATTTTCCTCTGTGCAGAGGGTGTCGCAGATACAGAACACCGTGCTTTCGGCAGGCTCCGTATCCGTTCCCGGTTCCGCTGCCTGTACGGGAACATACAGGGTACTTATTATCAGCGCCAGACTGAACAGGGCCGACAGCAGCTGCTTTTTCTTCTTCATTCCTACACCTCCATTTTTTTCTCTCACTGTGCGATCAGTACGGTTTCCACATTGGCTCCGTTCATGGCGCTTCCATCCTCAAGGGACGCCGTGGTGATCCGTATCGTTGCGTTGTATTCCCCGGCGGGCAGTGCCCGTGACAAAGTGATGTCCGATACCATCTGCCCCGGCGGTACCATCTTCGAGGTGTACAGCACCTCGTCCGTATCCGTCAGAACCAGTTCAAATGTAAAATAACACGGATTCCCCTCGGGGTTGACAAGCGCTACCGTCACATCCGCGGTATCAGCGGGAATTGTTATACTTGGATAGCCGGGAATCTGAATTCCTTCGGCCTCCCCGTCTTCCTGCTCAGGCAGTTCCTCTTCCCAGTTCCGGGCATCCGGATCAATATCCGGTGTGAATTCATCAGACTCCGGAGCTTCCCCGAACCATCTGTTCCAGTTCATCCCCAGGATGACGCCGCCCGCCACCAGCAGTACAACTGCCACTGTCAGGATAACCAGCGTCCTCCGGGAGAGTGTCACTCCCTGTTTATTCCTTCTTCTGCTCATGAATCACTTTCCTCCTGTCTTTTTCCCCTGTACAGCATCTCCGGATGAAGATTCAGCCGGATGCGTGTCGTAAATGTCTGTTCTTTTTCATTATATTGAAATCCTGCGTCTCCGCCGTATTTCCGGGCGGTATGCTCAATGCTTTTCAGGCCGTACCCGCCGTCCGGACGCAGACTTCGGAAAGCCGCCGCGGGAAGGAAACTTCCATCCAGACGGTATTTTCCTGATGGATGAACACTCCGGCAGGGATTTTTGATCTGAATTGCCAGTGTTCCTCCCACAATTCCCACTGCCACATTGATCCATCTGTTTTCCGTCATCTCTCTGCAGGCGTGAATCGCGTTTTCCATCGCGTTTCCAAACAAAACCGTCAGATCAGCGGCAGAAACCGTAAGTTCCCCGCAGTCTGCCTGAATCCGGCAGCGGATCTTCTCGCTCTCAGCCTGTCCCGCATAATATTGAAGCAGTGCATTGACTTCTGTGTTCCGGCAGTAAGTCTCATTCCCCCTTCTGGATGCTGTCCCGATCAGCTCTGACAGATAAGATTTTGCTTCCTCTGTCCGCTCCTGTTCCAGCATCTCATAGAGCCCCGTCAGATGATGCCTCATATCGTGGCGCATCCGCCTCGTATTCTCCATCTCCTGGGTGATCTTCCTGTACTGCAGCTTCTGAATTTCCAGGGCTTTCTGCTGTTCATTGTCTCTCCTGCGCCTTACCGATTCTTTGAAAAGTGTCCAGTAAAAGATAACCAGTACAGCCGCAGTCAGCAGAAACGGAAGTGTCAGCATCCACCAGTAGTTCCCCAGCACCGAATCGGAAGCCGAACTGCACAGAATCAGTACCCCAAAATACAGCAGTGTCACAAATACAATAAACAGGAATTCCCGCCGGATATATTTCATGTCAATCTCCGCCAGATAATCCTTCACCGCACTGTGCATCATAAATGCCGCTGCCGGGAACAGCACCGCCGCGGTCACGGCATACAGGGCAAGCGTCACCGGAGGATAACTGTCCGGCTGCTCGGCTCCCGCGATCATGGGTGATGCCATATTTACCAACAGGAACTGTGTTGCCGCGTAAAATACCACCAGAATCAGAACGATCACCTTCTTGACCTTTTCCACCCTGGTCACCAGAAAATACAGAACTGTAATCACTGCGATAACCACCAGCATGTACATGTTGGCGATCAGCGTCGGCTGAGCCGGCGAGGCCGGCATCGTTATAATCTTTATCAGAGTAAATCCAAGGGAAGTAATAACAGCAAAAGCACCGCATCCGGCATAAACCCATTTCGCAGGGATTCGAAAATCCTCCCTGGAAAAGGGAATCAGAAGGAGTGCCGCGGCCGGTCCGATCTGGATCAGGAATCCGGCAAAATTTCTCAGGAAAAATCCGATGCCTGCTCCTGTATTCACATCAATATTCATTTCTCCGCCTCCCTTCCGCTTTCCGTCTGTTCTGATAACCGGGAAAAGATATGTTCGTCATAGGCCGCCCGGATTCGGCCGCGCTCCCTCCTCGGGAACTCCATCTTCGTCCCATCCCTCAGAACGCACGTATCCGTGCCCATCTGCTCAATGTAATTCATGTTCACGATTGTACTTCGGTTTACTCTCAGGAAACTGGAATCAAGCTTTGCCCCCAGCTCTTCCAGGGGAGTCCAGATCTTCAGTATCCGGCCGTCCGTCAGCACAATCTCCTTTGCGTGCCTGTCGCTCCTCACATATCCGATCTCGTCAAGATAAACAGAACAACTCCCTCTCCCGGACGTAAGTGTCAGCATGGTTCGCGGTCTTAAACGGTGCTGACTCAGACGTCGGAATGCCTCTATAACTCCTTCTGTAGTAACTGGTTTTACCAGATAATGCAGGGCATGAAGGGAGAACGCGTCCACAGCGTGCTCCTGGCTGGTTGTGACAAACACGATGGCTGTCTCCGGAGATAATTTTTTCAGTTCCTGCGCAATCTCCACTCCGTTTTCCCCGGGCATATAGATATCCAGGAACACAATGTCAAAGGACGGTATCCGCCTGGCCGCCTCCAGAAGGGCGGCGCCGCTTGAAAAACACTCCGGCTGCCTGGTAGGATCCCAGCCATGAAGGACTTCCGTAAACTGTTTCTGTTCTTTTATGCTGTCATCACACAAAGCGATCCTCATATTCTTATCCTCCTCTGGAATCTGGCAAATCAATTTTCCGTTAAGCAGGTCACCAGGCAGCTGAATCAGGCAGACCGGCTCATATATTTTATTTTATCATAATTATCAGCATTCTGTCTGACCATTGGTGCGTTTAACCATTACCATTCGTGCGATTTTAACAGTATAATATTGACTTTGCATATTACATATGTTACTTTTAGTGTACTAGATGAAGTAGTACACTTGGTACACTATAACAGGGAAGAGGAATGTTATGATTTCGATTGATTATCAGAGCAAACTGCCCCTTTACGAGCAGATTGCACAGCGTTTCCAGACGCTGATCCTGCGCGGCGTACTGCCGGCAGACTCGCAGATGCCCTCCGTACGTTCTCTGGCAATGGAACTGTCCATCAATCCCAACACCATCCAGAAGGCCTACTCGCTGCTTGAACAGCAGGGTTATATTTATCCGGTGAAGGGGCGGGGAAATTTCGTCGCTGACAGTACGGCGCTTGCCCGGGAGAAGAAGACTTCTCTTCTCAAAGAGGTCAGGCACCTTCTCGCATACGGCAGGGAACTGGGCATTCAGAAAGATGAATATATCAATGTAATTGAACAGCTCTATGCAAAGGAGGGATTGTAATGATAGAACTCAAAGATGTGGATAAGAAATTCCCGGATGTTCATGCAGTGGATCATATCACTACTTCAATCCGGGATGGCATGGTATTCGGGCTGATTGGTTCCAACGGCGCCGGAAAAAGCACTCTCCTGCGCATGATAAGCGGGATCATCCGCCCGGACAGCGGACAGATTCTCGCAGACGGGGAGCCTGTCTACGAAAGGCCTGACGTAAAAGCCCGGATCTGTTTTCTCTCTGACACTCCTTACTATTTTCCAAACGCGGATGTCAGACAGATGCAGAATTATTATCAGATGGTTTATCCTTCCTTTAACGGAAAACTCTTTGATGATCTGACGAGGAGCTTTTCCATTGATACAAACCGAAAGCTCAGTTCTTTCTCCAAAGGGATGAAAAAACAGGTTTCCATCCTGCTTGGTCTCTGCGCCGGAACAAAATATCTTCTCTGTGACGAGACGTTCGACGGCCTGGACCCGGTTATGCGCCAGGCCGTAAAAAGCCTGTTTGCGTCTGAAATGATGAACCGGGATTTTACCCCGGTCATCTCCTCCCACAATCTGCGGGAACTGGAAGACTTCTGCGACAGCATCGGACTGCTGCATCAGGGAAAACTTCTTCTTTCGGAAGATCTGGATCAGATTAAATGCCGGATCTGCAGACTGCAGTGCGTGATTGCCGACACAGACCGGGAACAGGAACTGTTCCGCAGCCTGAACATATTAAAACTTGAACGTTCCGGATCTCTGCTTACACTCACCGTGCAGGGTTCCCGCGACAGTGTAATGGATATCGTACAGGCGCAGGACCCCATATTTGCCGAGGTTCTCCCCCTGACTCTGGAGGAAATATTTATCAGTGAAACGGAGGTGGCTGGTTATGACATCAAAGATCTCTTATATTAAATTTGTCCGGGAAAATATCCGGCACAGAGGATGGACTGCCGCGATAAACGCACTGCTCCTTTTTCTTGCCATTCCGGCGTATTCCCTTGTCCGTATTGACGGGATGCTGGAAACACAGACAGCTCAGGCCGCCAGCCGCGGACAAATTCTGGAAAACATCCGCGCGGTCTTCCCCGGCATGCTCAACGGAAATTATGCCACAATCGTCTACTGCGTCATTTTTATCCTGGCAATGCTCTGCGCGTTGACGGGTTACGGCTATGTACATTCAAAAGAAAAACTGGACTTCTACCACTCTCTTCCAATCCGGAGATCACAGTGGTTTGCCTTCTCATGCGTGTCCGGAATTCTTATCTTCTTCGTTCCCTATCTTATCTGCTGCGGCCTGGCCATAGCTGCTGCGGGAGCAAAAGGAATTCTCACCCCGGAGCTTTTCATCAGCTCCCTGATCGCCGTACTGGGCGGGTGTCTGGCATATCTGATCATATACAGCACTGTCATCCTCGCCATGATGCTGACCGGACGGCTTTCATCCGCCCTCCCCGCCGCTGTGCTTATGGTCATATCACCTTTTTTCATGCTGACGGTAATAGGGGCCCTGGAGACAGCATTGTTCGAGACTTTTTACCCGCAGGCAGGCGGAACACTTCTCACCCGACTTGCAGAATACCTCTCGCCTCTCGGTCTCTTTGCCCGGCTGATCGAAACCAGCGGAATTTATTTCCAGGCAGGCACTCCCATATCTTCCCCACTCCTGTGCCTGGCTGCCGCGGCTGTCATGACCGCCATACTGCTGACCCTCTCCGCCTGGCTGTACCGGAGGTATCCGTCGGAAGCGGCAGGAAGTGCTCTGGCCTTCCCCAAAACCGCAGCCGTACTCAAGGCAGCAGCATGCATTCCGGGCGCTTTTATCGCCAGCTATGCACTGGTGGCATTTACCGGAGTATCGCTGAAGAAATGGTTCTTCCCCTTCTGCGTACTGACCGCCCTGATCCTGGCGCTGTTCGTTGAATTCATCTACCGGATGGATGCCAGGCAGATCCAAAAAGGCTGGAAATCCTCTCTGTTCTGCATCGCCGGTACGGCCCTGATCGCCTCTGTCATGCAGTTTGACCTGATCGGCTATGACTCATATATGCCGGAAGAAGACAAGATCGCTGCCATCAGCATCCGCCCGGACTCCTTTTCCTCCTTCTTTATCTATCCCGCGGAGTATGATGCGTATTCGGATAACGTTCTGGGATTCTACGTCCCCGAAGACACTGTAGACACAGTCTACAAACTGGCCGGAACCGGTCTGAAAAATGTGGAATCAGGGATTTCCATCCCGGATTTGTCAGGCTGTTACACTGACGAAGAAACAGGCAGCCTGTACATGCCGGTGCTGTTCCGCTTTAAACTGGAGAACGGACATACGGTATACCGCCAGTATCCGCTCAGCCAGGCAGAACTAACCCCTGTAATTCTGGATCTGCTGGAACATGAAGAATACAGAAGAGAGATTTATCCGGTCTTTCAGCTGAACCGCAGCGATGTATACTCCATTGATCTTGCAGATGCCTATCAGACATCCGAAAGAATGACGCTTACATCAGAACAGCGCGGCCAACTTCTGGACGCTTTCGAAAAAGACCTTCTCGCGGAGGATGCTTCCACTCTGCTGAACGGACAGGCGATCGGAAGACTGGACATCAGTATCCCGGACCCTTACCAGCCTGACACGGCACCAACAGCAGATGCCTCCGCCCCCGTCCTTCCAGAAAGTGAACCGAATCTGATCGGCATCAGCGGTTTTGATATCTATCCGGATTACACGAACACCATTCGTTTTCTGGAAGAACACGGATACACGATCCGCAGGTCAATCAATCCGGAAGATGTAAAAAGCATCAACCTGACGCTCTCCCTTAAGTCCGTACAGAGCGCCAAATACAGCGAACTTTTCTCCGGGCTTCCGGAAGATGCGCTCTCAGTCACTCAGTACGAATCCGGCGCGGATGTCTATACGTCTGATCCGGAAGCAATCCGGAAGATCCTTGCGGAGCTTCCAGCCGCCGAGCAGAAACTGCTTGATATTTCCACAGGTGAGGAAGACTTCATTGACATTCAATATATAAACGGAGATGGGGCCGGGTATTCTCTACGGTAAATTCTGATTTTTCTGATACTTCCGGTTGGAGAAAAACATCCGGGAACTGCGGAATAGAAGTTCTGGAGAACGGATTCGATGGGAAGGATATCGTCTCCAGTTCCACTCCAGGAACTAAGAAAAACTAAATGAACCGGGAATCTGCTAAAAGCAGGATTGAAAATGGAACAACTCGCATTCGCTCAGACAATTCCATTTTCAATCCAACGCAGTTTCCCGGTTCATTAAC
>CALWBC010000006.1 GCA_944375755.1 uncultured Mediterraneibacter sp.
CTCACCCAGCCCTCCGCGACTTCCGGGTTCCCGTCCACCACACCTTCCGGTATGTCTTTTCTCTTGTCAAACCCGCGGTTCTTCAACACCTGCGCCCACATTCCCTCGTCAATGCAGTCTCTCATAAACTCAACAAAATGTCCAAAGATCAGGGGATTCATATCTTTGGTATTTTCTGTGATCTCTACATTTATTCTCCTCATCCGATCAATCATCCTTTCATTCCAGACATTGCTATTCCCTGAACAAACTGCTTTTGCGCAAACAGATATACGATCAGGATCGGCAGGATCGACAGACACGCCCCCGCCATAATGACACCGTACTCAACCACATGTGTTCCCATAAACGACGCGATTCCTGCCGGAAGTGTCTTGTGGCTGTCATCAGTCGTCATGATAAGAGGATAAAGAAGGTCATTCCACTGATACATAAAATGGAAGATAAACAGCGAGATAACGGCCGCTTTACACTGAGGCAGCATGATCTTCCGGAAAATCTTGAATTCTCCGGCGCCGTCGATGCGTCCGGCTTCCTCCAGCCCCTTTGGAAGTGAGATGAAGAAGGACCGCATCATAAAGATGCCGAATGCATTCGTAGCACGCGGAAGGATCATCCCCAGATATGTGTTGATAAGGTTCATTTTATACACTTCAACAAACAGCGGAACCATGATGACCTGAAACGGCACCATCAATGTCCCCATAACGAGAAGGAACATGATGTTTTTCCCTTTAAAATCGATTCTTGCAAATGCATATCCCGCCATTGTGTCAAAAGTAAGCGAGATCAGCGAAACAGAAAGCGCAAAAATGATCGTGTTCCTGTAATATGTCAAAAACGGGATGCGCTCCCAGATATCCTTATATGACTGAAGCCCGAACTCTCCTGAAAAAAGCTTCGGCGGCCACGACACGATATCCGCTTCCGCTTTAAAGGATGTCACTACCATCCAGATAAAGGGATACAGTATGATAAACACCAGAAGCAGGAGCACAAGAAGTGAGATCATTCTCCCGAGCAGGCTTCCTTTGATTTTTCTTTTCATTTTTCTTCTCCTTCTCACTATGCGATGTTGTCCTCTTCTCTCGTCATATGCTTAAATGTCAGAACCGACACTACAAATGTGATGGCAAAAAGTGCCACCGCTATGGTCGAGGCATATCCCATGTCAAAAGACTCAAATGCGGTACTATAAATAAGCTGGACGAGTGTCTGCGTCTTAAAAAGAGGACCTCCCTTTGTCATAACATACACCTGGTCAAAGACCTGGAAAGAACCTATGATACAGTTGACGACCGTAAAACTCAGCGTCGGCATCATCATCGGGATCGTTATCTTTCTGAACTTCTGAAAAGCTCCCGCCCCGTCCATAACAGCTGCCTCGTAATAAGATTCGTCAATACCGTTCAGCCCGGCAAGAAGGATCACCATATAAAACCCCAGGTTTTTCCAGATCCCTACGAGAATGACTGTAGGCATAGCCCATACCGGACTGTTCAAAAGATCCACCATCTCAAATCCCAGCAGTTCCAGCCAGTAGCTGAACATTCCGATATCTTTATTGATCAGAAAGCTCCATATGATCGATATGACCGTCATCGAACAGATCGCCGGTATGAAAAATACGGTTTTACAGAAGCTGTTAAACCAGCTCTGCTTTTTTATCAGGATCGCAACGATCAGAGAGATCATGATCTGCACAGGAACTGTGCACACAGTATAATATACGGTATTCCACAGTGCGTTAAAAAACTTTCCATCCTGAAACAGCCGTATATAATTGTCAAGCTTCTGGAATTCGAAGTTATTAAACATCATGTCAAACTTAAAGAAACTGAAAACGAACGATATAATAAGCGGAATAAACACAAATATCGTCAATATCGTCATAGATGGCAGGACAAAAAGAAGTCCCGCACGCTCTCTCGCTTTTCCCAGCGATGATTTTTTCTTCATCGTATACACTCTCCTATATAACAGAAGGGGCATTTTCAGCCCCTCCTTCAAATTCTCAACAGAAGATCCGGCAGACAGACCACCTGTTATTTGATCATTTCTTCCATCTGTTTATTCGCTTCATCCAAAGTAGCCTTGACATCCGCATTTTCAAGCAGGATCTTTTCAAACGCCGGAACGATCACCTGCGTGTCGATGTCCGAGAAGTTGGACAGCTGCTGCAGATACATCTTGCTTCCATTTTCAATGGGCTTGGAGAACTCTGCTATATACGGATTTTCCTTCAGCCTCTCATCATCAGCCATATCTGTCCTTGCCGGCGGGAAACCTGTACCCAGGCTCCATTTCACCTGTGTATCTTTTGTATTCCACCATCTGAAGAAATCATATACCGCTTCTTTCTGTTCGCTGGATGACGTGAGATACATGCCCACCGCGTTCGCCTGGGTCACCTGTCCTGCCGGTCCTGCCGGAGCCTGAGCAACCCCGAAATCAATACCTGCGTTCTTCAGTCCGGTTGTCGCCCATGGTCCGCAGAAATACATTCCAAGTTTCTGGCTTTCAAACAGCTTATCGATCTCTCCGCCCGTAAGGACTTCCGGTCCAAATCCCTTGTCTCTGATGTTCTCTGCCCACCGGGTGATCGTCTCCACATTCTGCTCACTGTTAAATACAGCCTTTCCATCCTGGATGTAATCTCCTCCGTTCCCCCAGAGCATGATACACCACATTGGAGTCGTATCTTTCACGGCCATATCAAATCCATATTTATCTGTCTTATCCACGATCTGCTGTGCATACTGTTCCAGTTCCTCCCACGTAGCAGGCGGCGAATTCGGATCCAGACCTGCCTCCTCGAAGATCGTTTTGTTGTAATAAAGCAGAAGTGACGCAATATTCATTGGCACACCATAATACTTGCCGTCATATTTCAGATTCTCTTTCAACACTTCCGGCACTGCATCCTCCTCGATGTACCCGTCCGTATAGGCATCATCTACCGGGACAAAAGCTCCGGGCTCAGCATAGGTCCTGATACGTTCCGTTGCCATAGCGACGATATCCGGTCCTTCACCGACCGCAAGTGTTGTTGAAAGTTTCTGATACAACGTATCCCACGGCATGATGCTCATTTCAATCTCGATGTTTTTATCGTTCGTCTCATTGTATTCGTCCACCAGTGCCTCAAGAGTTTCACCATCCGATCCGGTAAACCCATTCCAGAATGTGATCACCGTCTTCTCTCCATCTGATTTCCCGCTTTCTTTCGAATCGCTGTTTCCACCAGAACATCCTGTAAGAGCGCTTGTCGTCAGCAGGGCAAAGGCAAGGCCTGCCGCAAGAATCTTCCTTTTCATATCTTTTCTCCTGTTCCTTTTTGCTTTTAGTTTACTTTTTAGTTTACTTTTTCTTCCTTTTGTTTGATTTTTAGTTTCATATTTTTTGTTTTTTCAGGGCCCATATTCTTTATATTTCATATAATACCACCATATATACGCATTGTCAACTCATTTTCATATGCATTTATCACAAATATTAGTTAACATTTTTTATAACTTATTTAATTGTATTGATTTTTTCTCCAAATATATTATACTAATATTAGAACAATAAAAAGCACAATTAAAGGAGTACACAGAATGCAGTTATATCTGGACCAAAATTCACTGATCGTTTATAAAGCTCTGGCCTCGGAAACAAGACTTCAGATCCTCAACCACCTCGCAGACACCCCCTCCACAGTCAGCCGCCTGGCACAGATCATGAATATCAGTAAAGCGATCATGTCCCGACACATAAAGATCCTGGAGGACGCAAACCTCATCCATCTCAGTAAAACGTACGCTTCCTCCGACGGCAGGGAAAAAGTATATACACTCCGTGTAGATAAGATCAACATCACTTTTCCGAAAAAGATCTATCTGCCATACAAAAAAATACAGCAGGAGATCAAACTTGGGTATTTTTCAGATTTTTCAGCCACTCCCAGCTGCGGACTCGCAAGCAAAGAGGCGATCATAGGGCGCCTGGACGATCCCAGAGTGTTTGTCGCAAATGAGCGTATACACGCGTCTCTTCTCTGGTTTTCTGACGGTTATGTGGAATATCGCATCCCCAATCCACTGGAATCTGACCAGCATCCCGAAATGCTGGAATTATCTCTGGAGATTGCCTCTGAGTTTCCGATTTCAAACAACACCTGGCCAAGCGATATCTCCTTTTATATCAATAATATCAACGTAGGAACCTGGACCAGCCCCGGCAACTACTCTGACGTCCGGGGAAAGTTAACCCCAAAGTGGTGGGATGAAAAGTACAGTCAGTACGGACTGCTCAAGCACCTTCGCATCACTCACAACGATACCGGGATGGACGGCGAAAAACTGTCGGATATCTCTCTGGAAGACCTGCATCTGGAAAGCTCCCCCTTCATCACCGTGCGGATTGGGATCGCCGAAAATGCCAGGAACAAAGGAGGCCTCACGATCTTCGGAGAAAATTTCGGCAATCATCCTCAGAATATCCTGCTTTCTATATTTTATTCCTGACAGTGTACATTGCTTTTCTCCCCTCTGGTCAGATAATATTGATTATTACACAAACGAAGGCCCCCAAAGAGGGCTTGGAATACAAACATCGAAAGAATATCACAAACAGCTGCCTGCAGCGCAAAAAGGCTGCCCGGCAATAGCCGGGCAACCCAAAAACTTTATATCAGCTTTTCTCTATGATCTCTTTTTTCCTTGGCCGGAAACGTTCCAGAGGATGCATCACCTTCTCCTGGATAAACAATGGCACATACTCGATCATCATGGATGAGTTTTCCAGTCCGTACCATCTCTCCGGCGATCCCGCGATAT
>CALWBC010000007.1 GCA_944375755.1 uncultured Mediterraneibacter sp.
CCGCATATGCTGGAGATGTCCCGGCTGACAGGAAAAAGTGTGGTGCAGCTGAAGGAGGACCGGATCCGGGAAATCAGAGCATTTACAGACAGGTATCCGGTTGTCTGCGCGCTGAAGGACAGCCGTACTGTTGTTGCTTCCGGAGGGAGGCATCCGTTTCTGAATCTGGCCGGAAACAGTGCCATGGCGAAGGCCGGATCCGGAGATGTGCTTGCGGGAGTGATAACAGGACTTGCGGCTCAGGGACTTCCTCCTTTTGAAAGTGCGTGCACAGGAGTGTTCCTTCACGCCTGCGGCGGAGACAGAGGAAGAGAGAAAAAAGGCGCCTACAGCCTGCAGGCGCGTGATCTGATCGATGGGGTGGAAAGCTGCCTCGCCAGTGCGGGGCAATGATTCAGCGGCAGACACCGCGGAAGAAGCGATGCGATCAGATGCCGCTAAACAGACAGCCGGAAGGCGGCTGATTGAAAATGACAGCAGAAAATACAGGAGAAGGAAAAATGAAACAGCATAATCGTGTATATGCAAAAATTGATCTGGATGCAATTTCTTATAATATGGAACAGATGAAAAAAAGGATTGGCGACGGCGCCAGGCTGATCGCCGTGATCAAGACGGATGGCTATGGTCACGGGGCGGTGCCGATTGCAAAAATGTTCGAGGAATGTTCTTATGTGTGGGGGTATGCGGTCGCATGTCTGGAAGAGGGAATTGCACTGCGGGAAAACGGGATCAGAAAACCGATTCTTGTACTTGGATGCGTTTTCCCTGATCAGTATCATGAGATGGTTGAGAACGATATCCGTCCGGCGGTCTATACCGAGGAAATGGCGCGGCAGATGTCAGAAGAAGCAGTCAGACAGAACCGTCCGGTATATTTTCATATTAAGATCGATACCGGGATGGGACGGATCGGATTTCCTGTCAACGAGGAGAGCGCCGATGCGGTTGCCCGGATCAGCAGGCTTCCGAATGTCCGGACAGAAGGCGTGTTTACGCATTTCGCCAAAGCGGACGAAAAGGATAAAACCTATACGCTGGAACAGCACAGAAAGTTCATGTGGATGAAAGAACAGCTCGAGAATCGGGGAGTAGAGATCCGCTACTATGACTGCGATAACAGCGCGGGTATCATCGATTTCCCGAATATGAAGCATGATCTGGCAAGAGCGGGAATTTCCACCTACGGAATGTATCCGTCGGAGGAGGTAAACCGGGATGCGGTGGATCTGAAACCGGCCCTTTCCCTGATCAGCCATGTCACATTTGTAAAGGATGTGGAACCGGGAACATCCATCAGCTATGGCGGAACTTTTGTTGCTCCGAAAAAGATGCGTGTCGCGACCATACCGGTGGGGTACGGAGACGGGTATCCGCGTTCCCTGTCCAACAGAGGATATGTTCTGATCCACGGGAAGCGGGCGAATATTCTCGGAAGAGTCTGTATGGATCAGTTCATGGTGGATGTCACTGACATACCGGAGACCAGATTTATGGATCAGGCGGTGCTGATCGGTGAGGATGGCGGCGAGAAGATTACCGTAGATGAACTGGCTGACCTGAGCGGACGGTTTAACTATGAGTTTGTCTGCTGCCTTGGAAAACGAATTCCTCGTGTCTATGTGAGAAACGGCAGAATTACAGAATAGAAGAACGGGAATGCAAACACCATCTTTCGGCCGGGCCCGCCAGGGTTATTGAAGAGAAACGTCTGCTGAATACATCCGATAAAACAGGGTATACTGAAGGAAAGAGCATATCAGCGCGTAAAGATATGCCGGACTTCATAAGTATGAAAATCGGAGTGTGAAATAAATTGGTAATCAGACGTGGAGATATTTACTATGCGGATCTGAGCCCGGTGGTGGGATCTGAACAGGGCGGAGTCAGGCCCGTGCTGATCATACAGAATAATGTGGGAAACCGCCACAGCCCTACTGTCATATGTGCGGCCGTCACTTCCAAAATGAACAAGGCGAAACTTCCGACGCATATCGAGATCAGTACAAGAGATTATAAAATTGTCAAGAATTCGGTGATTCTGCTGGAGCAGATACGGACAATCGACAAGCAGAGGCTCAGGGAGTATGTCTGTCATATTGACGGCCCCATGATGCGAAAAGTCGATCAGGCGATCCGGGTCAGTCTGGAACTGCCTACATAGACAGCATCCGGCTGTTCGGGAGATTGTCTCTGACTGCTTTACAGATCCGGAAAAGAGTGATAAAATTGTAGGGCGTAATGTACGCCGCGGATGGCGGCGTTCTTTATACAAGAAAGAAAAGAGGAGAATCCATATATGTCAGGACATTCAAAATTTGCCAATATTAAGCACAAAAAGGAAAAAAACGACGCGGCAAAGGGAAAGATCTTTACAAAGATCGGACGTGAGCTTGCCGTTGCGGTAAAAGAGGGCGGCGGCCCGGACCCGGCGAACAACAGCAGACTCCGGGATGTTATCGCAAAAGCAAAGTCAAACAACATGCCGAATGATACGATTGAGAGAAATATCAAGAAAGCGGCAGGAGAAGGTTCCGGAGATAACTACGAGCATATTACATATGAGGGATACGGACCGAACGGTACTGCCATTATCGTCAAGACACTGACAGACAACAAGAACCGTACGGCATCAAACGTAAGAAACGCATTTACAAAGGGAAACGGAAATGTGGGAACACCGGGATGTGTCTCTTTCATGTTTGATGAAAAGGGACAGATCTTTGTCGCGAAGGAAGAGTGCTCCCTGGACGCTGACGAGCTGATGATGCTCGCACTCGACGCGGGGGCTGAGGATTTTGTCGAGGATGAAGAAAGCTATGAGATTCTTACGGATCCTGATACGTTCAGTGATGTCCGTCTGAAGCTGGAAGAGGAAGGAATTCCGATGGAACAGGCGGAAGTGACCATGATTCCGCAGACATACGTAGATCTTACAAATGAGGAAGATATCAAGAACATTCAGAAGACACTGGACCTTCTCGAGGAGGACGATGACGTGCAGGATGTTTACCATAACTGGAACGAATAATTCAGGACAGCACAAAGGAGGCAAAGACAGATGAGCGATTACAGAATAGAGACAAAATGCATACAGTCAGGATATCAGCCGGGAAATGGAGAACCCAGAATTCTGCCGATCTACCAGAGCACGACATTCCGCTATACAAGCAGTGAACAGATGGGAAGACTTTTCGATCTGGAGGAATCCGGATATTTCTATACCCGTCTGCAGAATCCAACCAACGATGCGGTAGCGGCGAAGATCTGTGATCTCGAAGGAGGCGTGGCAGCCATGCTTACATCCTCCGGACAGGCCGCAAACTTCTACGCAATTATGAACATTGCCCAGGCAGGAGATCACATTGTCTGTGCATCCGCGCTGTACGGCGGTACATTTAACCTCTACGCGCATACAATCAAGAAAATGGGAGTTGACGCTACATTCGTAGATCCGGACTGTACGGAAGACGAGCTTGAGGCTGCGTTCCGTGATAATACGAAAGCAGTATTCGGCGAGTCCATCGCGAACCCTGCTCTGGTTGTACTTGATCTTGAAAAATTCGCCGCAGCGGCACACAGACATGGCGTTCCGTTTATCGTTGACAATACATTTGCAACTCCGATCAACTGCCGGCCGTTCGAGTGGGGCGCTGACATCGTGACTCACTCCACTACAAAATACATGGACGGTCATGCGGCGTGTGTCGGCGGGGCGATCGTTGACAGCGGCAATTTCGACTGGGAAGCAAACGCGGAGAAGTTCCCGGGACTGACAACTCCGGATGAAACATATCATGGAATTGTCTATACACAGAAATTCGGAAAAGGCGCTTATATTACGAAAGCTACAGCGCAGCTGATGAGAGATCTCGGTTCTATCCAGTCTCCCCAGAATGCGTTTCTTCTCAATATCGGGCTTGAGACACTGCATCTGAGAATGCCAAGACACTGTGAGAATGCCCTGAAAGTGGCAGAGTACCTGAAAAATCATGAGAAAGTGGCATGGGTAAGCTATCCGTCTCTCCCGGGAGACAAATATTACGATCTGGCGCAGAAGTATATGCCGAATGGAACATGTGGAGTTCTTACATTTGGTCTTAAAGGCGGCAGAGAGGCAGCCGTGAAGATGATGGACAAACTGAAAATGGTTGCCATTGTAACACATGTTGCGGATGCAAGAAGCTGTGTGCTTCATCCGGCAAGTCATACACACCGTCAGATGAACGAACAGGAACTGATGGAAGCCGGAGTACAGCCTGATCTGATTCGTTTCAGCGTTGGAATTGAAAATGTGGAAGATATCATTGCCGATGTAGAGCAGGCAATGCAGTAAAACAAATGGTATGGATGTATACAATCTGCATCCATACCATTTTCCTGTATAAAAAAGGATTTCCTTCTCATAATAAAATTTGAAAATAAGCCGTGGAAGAGCCTTTTTGGCTGCAGCATATATTTATGGCAACGGCAGGGTGAGGAGGTAATCACAGATGGGGAAACATCAGGAAGAAGAAAACAGAGAAGACATCCAGAAACGCAGAAACGAGGAAAATGAAGAGATCAAAGAGACCGGCTCCGTGGATCTGAGCACGGGAAAGTCCCGGTACGGGATACAGCTGATGACCATTATCGGGGAGATCGAAGGTCATGAAGCCGTGTCAGGAAATACAAAAGCCACAAAGTATGAACATCTGCTGCCCAGACTGGCGCAGGCTGAGGAAGATGAGGACACGGAGGGAATCCTGATTCTTCTGAATACGCTGGGAGGAGACGTGGAAGCGGGTCTTGCCATCGCGGAGATGATCGCCTCGCTGAGCAAGCCAACGGTTTCGCTTGTGCTGGGCGGAAGCCATTCCATCGGCGGACCGCTCGCCGTCTCAGCGGACTACTCCTTTATCGTGCCGACGGGCACCATGATCGTGCACCCGGTCCGCTCAACAGGGATGTTTATCGGAGTGATACAGAGTTACCGGAATATGGAGAGGACCCAGGACCGGATCGCCCGTTTTATCGCTTCCCATTCTTCTATTACACAGGAGTGGCTGCTGGAGCTGATGCTGGATTCCACGCAGCTCGTAAAAGATGTGGGGACAATGCTGGAAGGAGAGGAAGCGGTGAGAGAAGGCCTGATCGATGAGGTGGGCGGTATCAGCCAGGCTCTGGCCAAACTTCATGAGCTGATCCGGGAGAAGCGGGCGAAAAATGAATCCGGGCAGAACAAAACAGAAGGTGTACGCAAAAAAATGTAATGACATGATTTTCAAATAATTCTATACTAGATTTAGTATGTGTAATTATTAAGTGGGAATTATATGGCTGCCAAGTCTACCAAGAAGAGAAAAAACACCCGCGGCAGACAGAAGAAAGGACAGCAGACCACAGAACTGAGGGGAGAGATTATCATACTGGCCGCACTGGCAGTATGTATTCTGCTGGTCTTAAGCAATTTCGGTATCGGAGGAATCGTTGGGGAGGCGGTTTCGTCTGTCTTATTCGGGCTGTTTGGATTTATGGCATATCTGCTCCCGTTTGTAATCTTCGGAGCAGTCGCTTTTTTTGTATCAAATAAAGGAAACACACATGCATATGTAAAAATTGCGGCAGCGGTTTTCTTTTTTCTGTTTATTGCCGCCATTCTGGAGCTGATTTTTAATTCCTATACGCCTCATACGCCGCTCTGGTCCTATTATACTGCGGCGAGTGAACACCGCAACGCGGGCGGACTGACAGGGGGATGTATCGTCAGCCTTCTGTGTCCTCTGATCGGAGAAATCGGAACTTATGTGGTACTTCTCATTCTTTCGGTTATCTGCGTAATTCTTATTACGGAAAAATCTCTTCTGGCACCATTGGGGCGTCAGAGCAGAAAAGCCTACGAAGGAGCGAAGAAGAAGCACCAGGAGACTGCGGTCATCCGGGCGAAGAAAAAGGAAGAACAGAAAGCGG
>CALWBC010000008.1 GCA_944375755.1 uncultured Mediterraneibacter sp.
AAGGCAGTGATCTTTGACTGGGCAGGGACAACGGTGGATTTCGGATGCATGGCCCCGGTACAGGCTTTTATGGAAGTATTTAAGGAGTACGGAATCGAACCGACGATGAAAGAGGTCCGGGAACCGATGGGAATGCTCAAGATTGACCATATCCGCACCATGCTGAAGATGGACAGGATTAAATCCTGCTGGCTGGAAAAATACGGAAAAGAGCCGGGAGAAGAGGAGGCGCAGCAGCTCTACGGGATCTTCGAGGAGAAGCTTCTGAGCATCCTGCCTCAGTATTCCGATCCGAAACCGGGAGTTGTGGAAGCGGTAAACCGCCTGAGAAGAAACGGGTACAAGATCGGCTCCACCACGGGATATACAGACAAGATGATGGAAATCGTAGCCCCCATCGCTGCGGAGAAGGGGTATGCTCCGGACGTATGGTTCAGCCCGGATTCCACGAATCAGAAGGGAAGACCTTATCCCTACATGATCTTCCGCAACATCGAGGCGCTGGGAATTAAGAAAGTCCGCCGCGTGCTCAAGGTGGGAGATACGGTTTCTGATATTAAGGAAGGAAAGAATGCCGGCGTATGGTCAGCGGGAATTGTAGTGGGAAGTTCTGAGATGGGACTGACTCTCGATGAATATGAAGCACTCTCCCAGCAGGAGAAGAAGGAAAAATGCCGGGAAGTATCTGAAAAGTTTCTCGATGCAGGTGCCGATAAGGTATTCTACACCATTGAGGATCTGGGTGAGTTTCTTCTTGGTTAGTTGAATTTAACTGGTGCTTTTTACTTCCGGAAATGGATAATTCTACATGGATTTTAACGGGAATTAAGCTCTGCTTTACGCGAAAAACCGCGTAAAATGGGGCTTTTCTCGACTTTACACAGATTTAACATAGATCTGATTTTACATTTTACATTTCTTTTTTATCATGTTTACCGTGATGAAACAAAGCACACAATAATCGAAATTCAAAAAGTTGAAAAAGGAGATTATCAACCATGAAAATGAAAAAGTTTATCGCAATCTTATCAATTGTAAGTATGATGGCAGTTGCAGCAACAGGATGCGGAAGCAGCGACACATCTTCAGATGCTTCTTCCTCAACAGAGGGCAGCTCATCTGAGGCTTCTACAGGAGACTGGGATGCAGCAAGCGCAATCACAGTTGTTTCCCGTGAGGAAGGTTCAGGAACAAGAGGAGCTTTTACAGAGCTGTTCGGTGTTGTGGATGATGACGACAATGATATGACAACTCTGGATGCACAGGTTACAAACAACACATCTGTTATGATGACAACTGTATCTGAGAACGAATATGCAATCGGATATATTTCTCTTGGATCCCTGGACGAGTCCATGGTAAAAGCAGTGAAAATCGACGGGGCAGAGGCTACCGCAGAGAACATCGAGAACGGAACATACAAAGTATCCAGACCGTTTAACGTAGCAATGAAACCGGATCTTGACAACGCTGTTGCGAAAGATTTCATGGCATATATCATGAGCACAGAAGGTCAGGAAGTTGTAGCGGAAGAGGGATACATTCCGGTATCTGACGTAGAGGCTTATGCAGGAGAAGCTCCGGAAGGAAGCTGTGTAGTAGGTGGTTCTTCATCTGTATCTCCGCTGATGGAGAAACTGATCGAGGCTTATAAATCCGTGAACCCGAACGCTTCTATCGAGCTTCAGACATCTGATTCCACAACAGGTATGACATCCGCAATCGAGGGAAGCTATGATATCGGTATGGCATCCAGAGAGCTGAAAGAGGAAGAGTCCGCTGAGCTGGAAGGCACAGTAATCGCTACAGATGGTATCGCGGTTATCGTAAACCAGGCAAACCCGACAGATGATCTGTCAGTAGACCAGGTAAAATCCATCTACCTTGGCGATGTGACAACATGGGATGCAATCTAATCTGGAAAGTACACATTGAAGAAAAGCACTGAGAAAATCTTGAAATTAATAAAATGAAAGACTTTCCGCTTTGAGTTTATGAGCCGGGCAGATATGAAGCATGTCTTCCCGGCTCATTAGGAGGAAAAAATGAAATCGAAAGCATGGACTGAAAAATTCATGCAGGGAGTGTTTTTCGTTGCCGCGTGTGCATCCGTGCTTGCGGTAGCCCTCATTTGCATCTTCCTGTTTGCAAATGGTATCCCTGCAATGCGAGAAATTGGATTTATCAAATTTATCACAGGAGAGATCTGGCGTCCGAACAGTGATCAGTTCGGAATCCTCCCGATGATCGTCGGAAGCCTTTACGTTACGGCGGGCGCGATTATCTTCGGAGTGCCGATCGGAATCCTGACATCCGTATTCATGGCAATGTACTGTCCGAAACAGATCTACAAACCGCTGAAAGCCGCCACAGAGCTGCTTGCCGGAATCCCTTCGGTTATCTACGGTTTCTTCGGACTGGTAGTTGTCGTTCCGCTGATTCGGGAGATGGGAACAGCCCTTCACAGAGTGGGGCTGGTCAAGAACCCCGGAAACGGAAACAGTATTCTGACCGCTTCCCTGATTCTTGGAATGATGATCCTTCCGACCATTATCGGAACAACAGAGAGCGCGATGCGCGCGGTTCCTTCTCATTACTATGAAGGTTCTCTCGCACTGGGCGCGACAAAGGAGAGAAGTATCTTCCGCGTAATAATCCCGGCTGCCAAGTCCGGTGTGATCACAGGAATTGTCCTGGGAATCGGACGTGCCATCGGAGAGACCATGGCGGTTATCATGATCGTCGGAAACCAGGCGAGACTTACCACCAGCATTCTGGATGGTATCCGTACCCTGACAGGAAACATCGTAATTGAGATGGGATACGCTACAGGTCTTCACCGTGAGGCGCTGATCGCGACAGGAGTTGTTCTCTTTGTGTTTATTCTGATCATCAACTTATGTGTAGCATTGTTAAAGAGGGGGGCAGATCATGAGTAATCAGACAAGTGTAAAAATGGTGAACAAGACGACACTCGGGGATAAGCTCAGAACTTATCTGAAACATCCGGGCTCCTTTATCGTAATGCTGCTCGTGATGCTGGCGGCGATTATTACATTTGCCGTACTGATCTTCCTGATCGCCTACATCCTGATCAACGGATTTCCGCACATTACACCATCTCTTTTCTCGCTGGAATATACGTCGGAAAATGCGTCGGTAATACCGGCTCTTGTCAATACGATCATTATGACAGTCCTGTCTCTGGTGATTGCGGTTCCTTTCGGAATCTTTTCCGCAATCTTCCTTGTTGAGTATGCGCCGCGAGGAAATAAATTCGTTGAAATTATCCGTCTGACGACAGAGACGCTTCAGGGTATTCCGTCCATCGTATACGGTCTGTTCGGTATGCTGCTCTTCGTTAACGCGCTGGGCTGGGGATTTTCCCTTCTGGCAGGAGCATTTACACTGGCGATCATGATCCTTCCTCTGATTATGAGAAATACAGAGGAGGCACTCAAAGCCGTACCGGATTCCTACCGTGAAGGAAGTTTCGGACTGGGCGCGGGGAAACTTCGTACCGTGTTCCGCATCGTGCTTCCGTCCGCAATCCCGGGCGTTCTGGCAGGCGTCATCCTTGCCATCGGACGTATCGTCGGTGAGACCGCGGCTCTGATGTACACATCAGGAACCGTGGCGCAGATCCAGGACAGCATCATGGGATCCGGACGTACCCTGGCGCTTCACATGTATAACCTCTCCAGTGAGGGGCTTTACATGGATCAGGCGTATGCGACGGCTGTTATCCTGCTTATACTTGTAGTAGGCATCAATGCATTGTAAAGTTTCATTGCGAGAAACCTTACGAAAGCATAAATGAGAAAAAACTGTGAAAGGGGACGTAGTCATTTTCACATTTACTACGTCCCAAACCGCACAAAATCATAGAAAGGGAAAGGAAATGTCAAAGATAAGTATCAAGAATCTTGATTTATATTACGGAGACTTCAAGGCTCTGAAAAATGTAAATCTTGAAATCGAAGCAAATAAGATTACCGCCTTTATCGGACCTTCCGGATGTGGTAAATCTACTCTCTTAAAGTCCATCAACCGTATGAATGACCTTGTGGAAGGATGCCGCATTGACGGACAGATCCTTCTCGATGGTCAGGACATCTTCAAAGGAATGGATGTCAACATGTTAAGAAAACGTGTCGGAATGGTATTCCAGAAACCGAATCCGTTCCCCATGAGCATTTATGACAACATCGCGTACGGACCCAGAACACACGGCATCCGTTCCAAGGCAAAACTGGATGATATCGTGGA
>CALWBC010000009.1 GCA_944375755.1 uncultured Mediterraneibacter sp.
TTCCCGTTGTCTGGATTCCTCCTGTCAGAGGACCTTTCTGATCAAATCCGATTACGTCATCGCCCTGCCAGCAGTGCATGGAGATCGGAACATTTTTCAGTGTCTCGATGGCTTTGTCCGTGTCAACGCCGATCTTTGCGTAAATTTCTTTTGCTGATTCATATCTTTCTTTAATCGTCATGTCTGTGTATGCTCCTTATACTTTTTTATTGTAACAGTTCGGTGCGAAATGACCGGACCGTTTTTTATTTCTGTCTTATTTCTCCGGCTCGTACATTTTTACGTCAAAGGACTCTTTCACGCAGTTTCTGGCCTCCGGCAGACTTGTGAACACACCGTCGTGCAGAAGCTGAACAATGATGTTTCCGATAGCGGTCGCCTCAGACGGTCCCGCGGAAACTTTTCTTCCCGTGTATTTTGCCGTCAGTTCATTTAAGTACCCGGCGTTAGATCCGCCGCCCACAACATAGATGGTTGTATAATTCTTCCCTGTGATATCCTCGATCTCTTTCACCGTATCTCCGTAGCATTTCGCAAGGCTGTTGTAGATAACGGAAGAAATCTCTCCTACTGTCTCGGGAACCTGCTGATTCGTATCGCGGCAGAACTTCTGCACCGCCTCAATCATGCTCTTCGGCGCCAGGAAGCAGTCATCGTTGCAGTCCACGATAGACGGGATCGTCTCTTTTGACGCCATCTCGCAGATCTCCGCGAAGGAAAGATCCTCTGTGAATTCTTTCTTCACGGACTGAATCATCCAGAGTCCCATAATATTCTTCAGATAACGGAATCTGTGGTCGTATCCGCCTTCATTTGTAAAGTTGGCCTTCATGCTCGCCATGGAGCAGTCCGCCTCTTTCCGCTCGATCCCCATCAGTGACCATGTACCGGAACTGATGTACACCGCGTCGTCATCGTTTGTCGGTACGGCAAGCACGGCGCTTCCCGTATCATGTGTGGCCGGAAGAACAACCGTACAGTTAAATCCCACTTCGTCCTGAACTTCCCTGGTAAACTCGCCCACGACTGTTCCCGGCATGGACACCGGCATAAACATCTTACTGTTATATCCCAGCATGTCGATCAGCTCATAATCCCAGTCATTTGTCTTCGGATTAATCAGCTGTCCTGTCGTAGCATTGGTATACTCATTCTTCTTAACCCCTGTCAGAAGGAAATGGAAGTAATCCGGAATCATCAGAATGGATTCTGCCTGCTCCAGATACTCGGGGTGCGTTTCCTTCACTGCCATGAGCTGATAAACCGTATTGAAGATCTGTTTCTGAATTCCGGTTCTCGCATACAGATCATTCTGCGAAATGATCTCATACACTTTCTCATCCATACCCTCCGTACGGCTGTCACGGTATCCCACCGTATCTCCCAGAATGTTGTTGTCTTTGTCCAGGAGGACATAATCAACGCCCCACGTGTCAATTCCCATGGAAACCGGAATCTTTCCGATCTCCCTGCATTTTTTCAGTCCGTTCTTAATCTCGGTAAAGAGTCGCTCAACGTCCCAGCAGAGAGTGCCGTTCCTGTTATCCATTCCGTTCGGGAAACGGTACACTTCTTCAAGCTGCATCTTGCCGTCTTTCATGCTGGCAAGCATATGGCGTCCGCTGGATGCTCCGATATCAATGGCTAAATAATATTTCTCCACTTTTTGTGCCTCCTTCTCTTATTCTCTGTATACTATTATAATTGTCAAAAAGGCACAAAAAAAGGACGCTATTTATATATATTAGCGTCCTTATTTGCAAGTCACCCCGCGTTTTAGGGTTCATTTTTGCATTTTATACAAATTTATTTATGTCATTTTGTACAAATTGTCATTTCCATTTTTCTTCTGTTCCTGCCTGTATTCTTTCGGGCTCATCCCGTACCGTTCCCGGAACTTCCGATAGAAATAACTTGTATTGTCATACCCGATGGACTCGATGATATCCGTCACCGGGATCTGGCTGCTGGTCAGCAGGTACACTGCCTGCTGCATCCTTTTTTCCTGCAGGAGTTCCTTATATGTTTTTCCGGTTCTCCTGCGTATCTCCCGGCTCAGCCAGTACACATCGTATCCCATCTGGGACGCCAGCTCCGAAAGAGTGCCGTTTTTATAATGATCATTGATATAACTCAGCACACTGGCTGTGATCTCCGTATCAAACTTCCTTCCTCCTGCTTCCACCTTGTCCATATAATCCAGCAGCTGCAGCAGGAGAAGTCCCATGGTTATCTGTGTACAGCTGCGCTTGTTAGATGAGTCATAGAAAATCGTCCACACCATGTTTTCCACCAGATTCTGAACCGGCAGGACATCCGCCACGTGGAAGTAAAGCCACGATGTCTCGCCGTCAAGCCCGCACAGAGCTCCCATCAGGAAATCCCTCAGCTGGTTCTCTTCATTCCCCATCATGGAAAAGGCCGTGTCCAGAAATTCCGGCAGAACGATAAAATTCACCGCGATATCCTTTTTTCCCGCCGGCATGATCTCCTGTACCGCATTCTGATTCAGAAACAGCAGATCCCCCTGTTCCAGAACCACTTCACTGCCGTTCAGAATATGTGTGGTGCTTCCCTGGCACATATAGATAACTTCAATATAATTATGTGTGTGCTCGGGAAAATGGACGAATCTCGTATGCGGACGCACCTGAATAAGCTTCCCCTTCTGGAGAAGCTTTTTGCTGTCAATTACCATATCCTTTTTTTCCGTATAGATCTGCTGGTCGATCTCTTTTCTTCCTTCGAGTATTCGCCGCTCTTCGTCCGTGATGACCGACAGCTCTCTGATCAGTTCCTGATGCATCTGTTTTCCGCCTTTCCGACTCGCCTGCATGGCCTTTTACCCGGCGGCGTCAATCTCCCTGGTCAGCTCCATATATTCCTTCGCGCTCCGGCTGCTCTTCTTGTACGCCATAACCGGGACGTTGTTGTCCTGAGACCACTCAACACCGCTGTCCACACGGATATAGGTGTCAAACACTTTCACATCCTCCAGATCCTTCAGTGTCTCCAGTGTCTGCCGGAAATAGTTCTTTCTTGTATCCACCTTCGTGATCACGATTCCTCCCAGTTTCAGATCCGGCGCGATCTCTCTGACCTGCTCAAGAAATTCAAACATGTTTCCCAGTCCGAACAGTCCCCAGGGCGATGCTTCCACGGGAATAATGATCTCATCCGAGGCGCATAGAATATTCATCACCCAGCCGCCGAGCGTAGGCGGCGCATCGATCAGGATATAATCATACACACCTGACTCCCGGATCTTCGCGATTCCTTTCCTGAGGATATATTCTCTCTGCCATTTTGTAAACAGCTCGTACTCGATCGAGCTCATCAGCGTGGAGGAAGGAATCAGATCCAGCCCTTCATAAGGGGTATGTACAATATAGTCCTGAAGGTCATCCTGACGTCTGATTCCCTCATAAAGATTCTTTTCGCCCTGCGCGAATCCCAGCACCGTATCTTCGTCAAACAGAGAAAGAGACAGGTTCAGCTGCATGTCCCCGTCTATCATAAGCACCTTTCTTCCCAGCAGAGTCAGCCCGTATCCCACATTGGAACAGGTAGTGGATTTGCCGCTCCCGCCCTTGTTATTCGCAAAACAGATCACTCTCGTTGTCATCCTGTCCGTCTCCTTTCATCCACTCGGTGTGGGCCGGTCCCGGTCCGAAATTTTTATCGATCAGATAGCAGTATTCCTCATAGGCTTCCACCCCTGAAAAATTTTCCTCCAGCGCATCCCTGATCCCCTTGTAATACCATGCCAGGGCCGCCTTGCTCTGCATCCGGAACCGCTTCCAGAGTTCATCTCCTTCTTTGGGGTAATCCCTGTCGATATCTCTCATGTTGGAAAGTTTGTCCGCCAGTCCGATCATCTGCACCTCCACCGGTGCCTCCTTAAGTCTCCGGATGGTGGCGCCCTTACGCTCTTCCCAGCTCAGAGACTTGTCCTCGCTCTCCTGGGCAACCATATCCGCAACTCTGCCGCCGAACCGCAGCTTCAGCACATCCCAGTTAATCCCGCTGCAGTCCTCGATCGTATCGTGCAGCACCGCCGCGCAGATCACTTCTTCGTCCTTCGTCATCGTCGACACGATATCCGCCACCTCTATCGGGTGGACAATATAGGGCCGCCTCGTTCCTTTCCTGAACTGTCCTTCATGTGCTTTCGCCGCAAACTCCATCGCATCATCTATCATGGCACATCCTCCGCTAAGCCCGAAACCGTTAATATTGCATTTAAATTTTAACACAGTCCGCAGGCAAGTACAATGAAAACCGTTTTTTCAGTCTCTTCCGTTTTTCCGGTTCCATCCGTTTCTCTTCCATGGTATACTGTATCTGCGGGATCATCAGACATATATTCCCGCCGGACAGGAGTTACAGACATGAACAGAAAAACCGTTCTGATAACCGGTTCTTCCAGGGGCATCGGCAGTGCCTGCGCCACAGTGTTTGCCGAAAACGGTTATCACGTATTTATAAACTGCAGAAAATCAACAGACCGTCTGCGCGAAACCGCGCGGCAGATCGAGGCATCCGGAGGGAGCTGCACGATGCTTCCCGGAGATGTCAGCGATCCGGATACCGTGCGTTCCATCTTCCGCCAGATCGAATCTGTCTGCCCGGGGCCCGACGTGCTGATCAACAATGCGGGGATCGCCTATTTCGGCCTGTTAAGTGATATGTCGGACAGCGACTGGCACCGGGTGATGGACACAAATCTCTCATCCGCCTTCTACTGCTGCCGGGCGGC
>CALWBC010000010.1 GCA_944375755.1 uncultured Mediterraneibacter sp.
ATTGTGCCAGCCGCCAAAAATCCATACATCCTCCGAGGACAGCCACCAGGTGTACCATCCGTTGATCGCGGACTCAAAATCACTGGCAACCGCAATCAGAATATTGATCGCCACGATCACAAAAGGATACGCTTTGAACCAGTGTGTCTTCCCGATTCCCCATCCGTATTTGATCATCATGAATCCGATACACCCGGCCAGGGAAGCGTACAGTTTCGCATAGTGGAACCACCCGTTCATATACACATGAGTCTGGTTATTCACGGCCCACTCCGCGCCCATTCCCGCACTGACGGCGATGGCGATAAAATATATCGTTAGAGCTGCCGGAATGACGAAAAACATAATAATTCCTCCGGTCTTCGTCCTTCTTGCGAACTCATTGAGCAGGATCAGCGCTGCCAGCACTCCCAGCATGGCGATCCACTGCGGTATGGCCTCCGTTCCATAGACATGAAATAACATAATAAAACCCCCTTTTCTGCTGTACCTCATTTTCTGCTGTATTTTGATTTTTACTGTTTTTACTGTGCCTCGATTTCCCTGATATTGCACTCATCCCCGGTTACCAGCCAGGTCTCCCAGCTTCCGCAGTGCGGACACTGGCGGCCATAGTCAACGGTGGGATATGTCTTTTCACAGGACTGACAGAATGTAATCGCCGGCATCACCTCAATGTTCATCTCCGCGTGCTCAATCAGCGGGATTTTTTTCCGGTAATACTGCCAGCAGTCCGTGAGATAGTCCGGTACAATAGCACTGACTTCTCCGACTTCCAGGGTAACCGACGCAATTTCTGTCAAATGATTTTCTTCCGCAACACTCTGCAGTGTTTTTGTAATGTGTACAATGATTCCTAATTCATGCATTTTCTCTACTTCTTTAACTTGATTTTAATCGCGCGTTTCAGTGCATAGGGCAGAATTCCCTTCAGCTTGTCTTCTGCTTTGCGCATGGTGCTTGCCTCCGGAAGATCCCGGCTCAAATGAATGGCGTCGAATTCACATCTGGTTGTACAAAGTCCGCACCCGATGCATTTGTTCTCATCTACAATCGTCGCGCCGCAGCCGAGGCATCTGGCGGCTTCCGCTTTCACCTGCTCCTCTGTGAACACGGATCTGAGATCCCGGAAGCTTTCTTTGGGCACTCCTGCCTTCCGTCCCGGTAACTGCCGTTTCGCATTGTCAAATTCTTCAATGACGACATCGTCCTTATCCAGCTCGATGAACTGTCTCAGATCCCGGCCCAGAGTCAGTGAATGCCCCTCATGAACAAAACGGTGAATGGACTCACATCCCTGTTTTCCCGCCGCAATCGCGTCGATCGCGAACTTCGGTCCCGTATACACATCTCCGCCCACAAAGATATCCGGCTCTTTCGTCTGGTATGTAACCGGATCGGCGATGGCTGTTCCATTTGGCGCAAGTTCCACTTTCGTATCCTTCAGAAGATCTCCCCACTGTACGGACTGTCCGATGGAAAGCAGCACATTTTCACACGCGACAGTCATACAGTTATCCTCATCGTAAACCGGGGCAAACTTTCCGTTTTCATCAAATACGGACACGCATTTCTTCATCACAATTCCCGTTACCTTTCCATTCTCCGACAGAATCTCTTTCGGCCCCCATCCGTTCCAGATAACGATGCCCTCCTCGTGTACCTCCAGCACTTCGTCCGCTGCTGCCGGCATATCTTCTCTGGATTCCAGGCAGTACATACTGACGCCGTCGGATCCTGCCCGCAGGGCGGTTCTCGCCACATCCACAGCTACATTTCCGCCGCCGATTACAACGGTTCTGCCGGGCAGCACGGCATTTTCCTCATCCTGATTTACACTGCGGAGAAATTCCACTCCGGTCAGAACTCCCTGTGCGTCTTCTCCCAGAACACCGGCCTTTCGTCCTCCCTGTGCTCCCACAGCAACGTAGAACGCCTTGTATCCTTCTTTTCTGAGATCCGGAATCGTAGTATCGCTGCCGACTTCCACACCGCACCGGAACTCTACCCCCATCTTCCTGAGCACATCGATTTCAGCTTCTATCACTGATTTTTCCAGCCTGAAAGACGGGATCCCATTGAGCAGCATGCCGCCCGGACGCGCCTCTTTTTCAAAAACCGTCACCGGATATCCTTTCGTTCTCAGATAATACGCCGCGGACATTCCGGCCGGCCCCGCCCCGATGACGGCGATCTTCTGAGGAAACTGCTTCCCTTCATGGTTCTCGCACTTCGGAACATAGCGGTTTTCTTCATGAAGTTCCTGCTCCGCGATAAATTTCTTAATCTCATCAATGGCTACCGCTTTGTCCACGGTTCCTCTTGTACACTCATCCTCGCATCGCCGGTTACAGATCGCGCCGCACACAGCGGGGAAAGGATTATCCTGCTTGATCAGCTTCAGAGCATCCAGATATCTGCCGTCCGCAGCCATCTTGATGTATCCCTGCACCGGAAGATGAGCCGGACATGCGGTTTTACACGGAGAGGTTCCCGTCTCATAGCAGTTGATTTTCGCGTGATCGCGGTAATCCGGATCCCACTTGTCGCGCCCCCATTTTTCCGTATCCGGGAGCAGCACTTTGGGATACCTGATCTCCCCGTGTTTCGTGCACAGCTTCTGTCCCAGTTTCGCCGCACCTACAGGACAGACTTCCACGCATTTTCCGCACGCCACGCATTTTGCCGTCTCTACATGCGCGCGGTATGCCGACCTGGACATATTCGGTGTGTTGAACAGCTGAGATGTTCTGAGCCCGTTGCACACACCCGGCGCGCAGTTGCAGATAGCAAATATCTTTTCCTCCCCGTCAATATTTGTAATCTGGTGAACGAACCCGTTTTCCTCCGCCCGCTCCAGAATCTCCATCACCTCATCAAAATCAATATACCGGCCTTTTCCCGTCTCAACGAGATAATCCGCCATATCTCCGACACCGATACAGAGATCCCCTTCAATCTCACCGCAGCCCTCGCCGCGAACTCTCTGCTGGCGACGGCAGGAACAGGCACCCACCGCATATTTGTCCTGATATTTTTTCAGCCAGTAGGAGATATGTTCCACGCTCGCCGACTGCTGATGCGCCGGAATCGCCTTCTCCACCGGGATCACATGCATGCCGATTCCGGAACCTCCGGGCGGCACCATGGGAGTCACTTTCTCAAGGGGCAGTCTGGACATGTTCTCGAAGAAATCCGCGAGTATCGGATGCTCGTCCATCTGCTTTTTGTTCATCACCATAAATTCCGCACACCCCGGCACGAACATGGGCAGGACATACTGTTTATGCCGATCTTCATTCTCCCAGTTGTACTCGATCATTCCGATCACAGACATCTCATCCAGAAGCTGCTGTACCCGTTCTCTGTCCTTGCCGGATTTTTTCACGATCTCCTCCAGGGTCATCGGCTTTCTCACCTTCATACAGAGACAGAGCTCCGCCATCTCATCTGTGAGAACCTCCGCAAGTCCCCAGTACTCCGGATCATCTACCGTCACCTTGTGCCCGATCCTGTCCGTAATCATCTGGCCCAGCTTCAGGATCAGCTTTCTCTCTTCGCTCATTTACCCTCCTCCTTTTTTGATAACGCTTTAACCAATATCTTATTTACCGGAATTCCATTCCCGTACCTGTTCTCTCAGCCAGTCATACCACTCTTCCATTCCCTCGCCGGTTTTTGCCGAGATTGGAATAATCTTCATCTCCGGATTCAGTCTGTGCACCCGTTCCTCGCACGCCCTGAAATCAAAATCAAAACAGGACAGGGCATCCGTCTTATTAATCAGAAGACAGTGAGACACCTGGAACATCAGCGGATATTTCAGCGGCTTGTCATCCCCTTCCGGCACACTTAAGATCATCACGTTTTTCACGGCACCGGTATCAAACTCAGCCGGGCAGACCAGGTTGCCCACATTCTCCAGTATCGCCAGATCAATATCCTCTGTGCCCATTTCTTCCAGCCCCTGTCTTGTCATATCCGCATCAAGATGGCACATTCCTCCCGTATGAAGCTGTATCACCTTAACGCCGGTTTCACTGATGGCGTCCGCATCCACAGCGCTGTCAATATCCGCTTCCATCACGCCGATGCGCATTTCATCTTTCAGCGCTTCAATCGTACGTTTCAGCGTTGTTGTCTTTCCGCTCCCCGGCGATGACATGAGATTCATAAGAAACGTTCTGTTTGCCCGCAGCTCTCCCCGCATCTTATCCGCTTCCCTGTCATTGTCCTCGAATACCCTTTTCTTGATTTCGTATACTTTATACATCTGTCTTCTCCAATCTCCGTAAATTTCACGTAACAGTTCAGCCATGGAGCCGCAACAGGCACGTCCGTGCAGTTTTCCGAATGACGCAGGCTGAACTGCTGCAATTCCCTTGCAATTTCACCTGTTCAGGCTCCGAGCCCCCGCAGAAGAAGCGCAATGGTTATCCTCACCTGCAGGATTCCGCCGTCCGCCTTGTCCAGCTTCAGCATGTCGCCATTCCACGCCAGTTTCTTCATCAGTCCGAATATACTGTGCGCAAGAGAATAACACACCTCCTCCGGAGTCCATTGAAACGCCATGGTTCCATCCTCTTTTCCTTTTTCCAGCGCAGCGATTACTGGCGGCTTCAGACTCATGATGCAGTCCTCATACTCTCTGAGACGCTCAACCGCAATCCCGTATCTTCGGACAAACACATCGAATTCCTGCAGATATTTCAGGAACCCGGTCTCATGCTCAAAGATAGACACCATTCCCTCCATGATGCACTCCAGCTGTTCCATTCCGTTCATCTCCGGATATCCATTTCTGGCAGTCATGTCCAGACAGCGTCCCGCGACTTCCTTCCAGTACGCCACACCACACTGTATCGCCAGTTCTGCCTTTGTCTCAAAATACCGGTAGACAGTCGCGCTTCCCACGCCCGCCTTCACGGCAATTTCATCGATAGCAGTCTCTTCAATCCCTTTTTCACAGAACAGCTCCAGAGCCGCATCCATTATCTTCTGTGCCCGGTATCGGGCATTTCTTTTTCTTGCTCCGGTTTCCTGTGACATGCTTTCCTCTCCTTTACCTCTCTTGATAGTTATACTATCATATTTATATATTTCATTCAATAAATTGAATAGTTTTTCATTATTTTTATATATTTTATACAATTCCAACATTTTGGGGACGCCAGAAAAGTATTAAAAGAAAAGAAGCAGGCCAGATGCCTGCTTCTCTCCAAAACACTCTGAATTTTTAAAACCATCACCAGTACTTCCCGATCCAATTTTATTCAAAATCAATGGACTTTCCTGTTCTTCCGGATTCTCTCACCGCATCCATCAGAGCCAGAACCCTTCTCGTTTCCGGAATCTTCACAAGGAAGTCTTCCTCCCCGTGATATGCCCGGATGTAGTTCTCAAAATAATTCTGATGGCACGTATTTACTTCCGGAAGAGGCTCCGTTAAGATCTTTCCTTCCGGCGGCGGGCCAAAGGAACGGGTAGGACCTGCCGCTGTCATCGTGCGCTGGCCGCCCACATTTTTGAGGAGTCCATCCGTACGTACGATCTTCCCTTCCGGTCCGAAACCGTCTATGTATGCGCTTCCTTTGTTTCCTCCCAGAAACCAGTGACGCTCAAACCATTTGTCATGCACTTTATCTGTCAGGAAATAAGTTCC
>CALWBC010000011.1 GCA_944375755.1 uncultured Mediterraneibacter sp.
GATTATTTGTCCTCTTCAAGCGGGAAGAATTTCAGGATATGAGTCGCTGCAAGCACGATATCCCCATGCTGATTGAACACTTCCAGTTTGGAGAATGTACGGTTTGTCTCCTCCTCGATGCGGTCCACCGTATAACGGCATGTCAGCGTATCTCCGAAAAATACCGGTTTGATAAAACGAAGTCTGTCATATCCATAGGAAGCGCTCGGAACCGGAGATTTCACCTGTTCCTGAATCTTTGTTGACGCGGTACATCCGATGGCAAATGTAAGAATACCGTGTACGATACGTGTTCCATACATAGTCTTCTTCATATATTCCTCATTAAAGTGCATCTGGCTGTAATCTCCCGTAATGCCTCCGAACAGATAAACATCTGACTCGCTGACTGTCTTTGTGAACTCTGCTGTGTCTCCGATATGAAGCGGAATTTCTACTCTTGCGATTTCTTTTTTCATTTTTTGTTCTCCTTTTTCTTTTTATTCTGCTTTCCTGCAGCTTTATTATGCTTTTCTGCCTTCCCGCAGCTACGCATTCATAAACTCATCGTGAATTCCCATAGGTTCATCCCTGAAAATTCTCTCATCCATCAGTTTCAGGTCGTCTGAAATCAGCGGCCTGAATCCCATCTGAGCGAGGACATCCCTCTCCAGATCAATGCCCGGCGCTATCTCTGTGAGCATCACACCGTCTTCTGTAAGTCGGAACACGGCCCTCTCCGTAATAAAGACAACTTCCTGCCCCTGTCTGAGCGCCTGTTCACCGTTAAAGGTAATTTCCTCACACTGGGGAACCATCTTCTCGAATCTTCCCTCCTGAACAACAGAGATCTTTCCGTCTCCCACTTCTGTCTTCAGGCCGCCCGCGCGGAGTGTACCGCACAGCACTACTTTATGGGAGCCCGCGCAGATATTGACGAATCCGCCTGTTCCCATGATTTTCCCGTTAAACTTGTGTACATTGACATTACCTTTCGCGTCCATCTCCGCAAAGCTTAAGAACGCCACTTCCAGTCCGCCTCCATCGTAGAAATCGAACTGCGCGGGCATATCCATGAGCGCACGGGAATTCACGCTTGCTCCGAAGAAAATTCCCTGAGCCGTAGCGCCGCCAACCGGTCCTGTCTCCACAGTCAGTGTAAATGCTTCTCCCACGCCTTCTTCTCTGGCTACCGTTCCGATTCCATCCGCAATCCCGACACCTACATTGCCTACATTGCCCGGCCTGACTTCCATAAGCGCACGCCTTGCCACGACTTTTCTCTGATTCAGCGGAAGAGGCTCCACCTCACCCTGAGGCGCGATATAATCCCCGGAGAAGAAACGGTCCGATCCATTGTAAAGCTGTTCCTGATCCTGATCAATCACAATAATGTCAACCAGATATCCCGGAACCTTCACCTGTCTCGGGTGGATGGTTCCCGCTTTCACAAGCCGTTTTGCCTGAAGGATCACCAGTCCGCCGTTGTTGTGCACTGCCTGAGCAGTCGCCAGCACATCCATATAGGTAATCTCATCTTCCATGGATGCGTAACCCTCTTCATCCACGGTTGTGGCGCGGATAAAGCAGACATCCAGAGGAACTGTCGGATAAAAAAGCCATTCCTTCCCGTCAACTTCCATCAGACGGATCAGCTCTTCTGCTGTCGTCTGGTTCAGTCTGCCTCCCTGCTGTCTGGGATCGATAAATGTACCAAGTCCCACATGAGAGAGAAGTCCCGGCTGCCCTGCCGCCGAGCTTCTCACCAGCTCAGCCATGATACCCTGAGGAAAGTTGTAAGCCTCGATTTCCTCACGTTCCGCCATCTCGCAGATCCGCGGAGACTGTCCCCAGTGTCCGCCGATAGCACGTTTCACAAGACCTTTGCGCGCAAGCGGGGAAATTCCTCTGTCCGCTCTGTCACCCAGTCCGCTCGCGAACCAGAGTGTCAGATCCTTCGGTGTCTCCGTCTGTTCGTGCCGTTCCTTCAGGGCATCAATCAGCGCGTACGGATCCACAATACCTCCGCCTGCGCCGCAGATTGCCAGCGTGTCGCCATCCTCAATGAATGATACCGCTTCCGCCGCTGTCATTACAGGAACTTTTGTCCCTTTTCTCTCCGGTTTTCTCATTGCTTTCTTCCTTTCCCTCTCTCCGAAATGACAGATTCTTAACAATCTGTTTGTCCGGATATTTCTGATACCATTAATTATACAAATTATCCTGTTATCTTCTAGAAAGTAATCTGCTGTTATCGCAAATTATCCTGCTGTGTTTTAGACAAAAATTTACGATTTTCCGGAAAATTCTTGTCTATTTTTTAATTATCCTGTATTCTGTAATATATATCTTGTAATCAAAGTGGAAACTATCATGTTCTTGGAAGAATATAAGGAGAATGACAGATCTGATATTTTTGAGACGGGATCGGCGCCAAAGTTAGTCCGGCTGTCCCACAGTTTCGATAATCCTGCCTGGAGTTACCAGTATCATATACACAAATCCGAAACCGAACTTGTCTATATTCAGGACGGCTGCGGAACTTATACCATCA
>CALWBC010000012.1 GCA_944375755.1 uncultured Mediterraneibacter sp.
TGCTCATCATTTCCCGAAGAGCTGCTTTTTGTGGGGTATCCTTTTTTCTTGCCATAAAACAAACCTCCAAACTGGTAAGTCTATCTTACATCAGTTTGGAGGTTTACACAAACTTTGGGATACTCCCCCACGGAGTAAATGGTTACACCATCGTCTTTCATTTTTTTTGCCGACTCAATCCCCGGGGTTACCCAGTCAGGATACTGAACTGAACCGGGACCGTAGTTGTTATAGTTTGCGCCGGGTGTACCGTCCGTGAAGAGGATCATTACCTTGGCGCGGTTTTCATCCACTGTTTCAGGCGCATTGTCAAAGGCAAGCTCTGCCGCCTTGATGCCCAGATGGGTAGGCGTTGCCCCCTCCGCATGAACTCCATTTACCCATGTATCGATGCTGCCTTCCTGCAACTGGGTTACATTGCACCAGGCATTCTCTGCTAATGTTTCTGCACCGTCAACCGGAGTAGCATTTGCAGTGTCGCCCGGATCAGGGTACACTTCCTGACGGTTACCATTTGTATTAATATAAGAAGCACCCATTCCATAACCCACAATAGCCACCCGGTTATCTACTGGTGATTCTCCAGTGGAAGCTTCATATAGGGTATTCAGGAAGTTTCTCAATGCCGCCTGTAGCAAGTCCCGGCCGGTTTGGCCGCATTCCTCATAGAACTGAACATGGTAGTTCCAACCATTTTCATTCCTTTCACCCTCCACTTTTTGAGTTTCTTTCTCAAAAGGAATCCATTCTGCAAGTTTATTGTTTTCGTGATCCTCGTGAGAGGAAATTGTGAACCATTTCTTACATTCAGTACAATATTGAACCTCTCACGTTGCCTGGTCTGCAGATTCAGCTTCCGGGTACACGACCATATAAGTCTTGCTTGTATCAAGATTGTCAGCAAACACCTTGTGACCGGTAAACAGTATTTGATCAAGTGCATCACCTTGGATTTTGTTATTATCTTCTAGCAGATGCCCCCGTAGTGTAACCTTCACATCAGTTCCCTTTGTGTTGTTACAGCCTTGTACAAGAACATCAGCCATAGAACCGGACTCATCCAGCACCAGGACAATGTCCACAGGTACCGGCTCCTTCGTGATCGTCCCGTCACTGCCGGTGGCATAGCTCTCCAGCACCAGCTTAAAGCCTTCCTTAGTTTTCTCCACCCACTTATCTAAGACGAGTTCTCCCTCATCCGTTCCGACGTCCGTTTCACTCCCCTCTGCCAAAGCCACTGTTCCGGGAAAGAGTCCGAACAGCAGGCTGCAGGACAGCAGAACCGCCAGGATTCGTCCTTTTCTTTTATTTCGTTTTGTTATCTTCACAATGAACGTCACCTCCTCTATTGATTTGTCTTCTTTTTTTACTCCCCGGTATCGGTCCGGCAAGATATTCTCTTGCTGATTCCTGGCTGGAGAAGTTCAGATTCTTTCCAGTCAGATAATGAACAGCATCTTCCCATTCCTTCAGACTGTATGCATCTGCATCCAACTCCCAAAGATAGTGGGAAAGGAATGCCCTTCTGCCTGTTCCGGCCAAATCAGACAGATACATACATCCGCTTTTGGCCGCCAGCGTATCAAGCACCCCCAGCTTGTTCGTTTTTCCTCTTGTACAGGATTGTTTCACAGATCTCACTCTCCCCAGGAGTTATCCGCTATCCAGTCACTTCTGTATGACATCGCCCGGATATTCTCCGCCTCTTTCTTCGCAGACATGTCATACCGCAGAATATCTCTTCTGTGGTAATCTTTTTCCAACGGATTCTAAATATGTAAGTAAAACTGAAATAACTGTCCTTTGTTATCACCAGTTTTTTTATTTCCACACAACAAAAAGCCTGTAACGTTCAGAATGGTGTTCAGGCTTTCTTGTCATGCATAAATATTAAGTTGTCACTGTATTTTCCGGGTTACTCCACGCATTTTTTTGCGAACATCTTGAAAAATTTGTTATCGGGTGCTAAGATATATGCGTATGTAATTTTTCACATTATCCGAAAATTTGCATAATTACCACAGAAGAGATATTCTGTGGTTTTTTTATTTCAGGCAGCTATACAACCAGATTCATCCGGTTCAGAATTCTCTCATGGGCAGCAGCGCTGACAGCCACATAAATTCTGGTAGTCTCGATGCGGCTGTGACCGAGGATGTCAGCCAGATGTGCCAGGTTCTTCTCGATTGCATAAAAAGTTCGCGCAAAAAGATGGCGAAGATTGTGAGGGAACACTTTATCAGAATCTATTTTTGTCTCGTCACACATTTTTTTCATGTCATGACAGATATTTGACCGGTCCAGAGGCCTGCCGCTTCTGGTGCGGAAGATGTGCCCATTCGTGATTCCCCGTTCTTTTGCATATCTCTTCAGACGTTTCCGCAATTCCTTTTGCAGGATAATGGTGCGGATTTTTCCTTTCATACGGATCTGTGCCCTGCCCGATTCAGCTGCTTCCACCGTGATATAGGGAAGTTCACTGACCCGGATGCCCGTGCCGCAAAGGGTCAGCATAATAAGATAGAGACGTTCATTTCCATTCGCCTGTGCTGTCGATAGCAACTGACGGTATTCCGCCTCGGACAGTTCCCGGCTTTCATTCAGAAAGGCCTGCCGCTGCACTTTCAGCAGCTTTACCTTGCACTCCTGCCAGCCGCTGTACTGCCAGCACATATTTCTCTACTGTTGCCTTAGATTTTTCGTTAAGATATAGATGCGCTTTAAACGCCTGTACAATTTCTGTCGTAATGTTTCTCATACTGAGTCTCCTGGAAATGATTTTTCTTTATTTTACCCACGTTTACGCAGAAATACGCTGTTTTCTTTCATATAAAGAAAACAATGGGCTGTCAGAAATGGAGAGTCTCAGACAGCAGCCTTAAAAATGAGCGATATCAAAAAAAGAGGCAATCCCGGAGAATTCAGATCTTAAAACAGTCCGAATTCTCCGGGATTGCCTCTTCCCTGTATGTCAGAGACTGCAAGTCAGCATTAACCGACATCCCCTTTAAAACTCATATTTCCTCAGTTCACAGTTTTTGATACCGAATTTTGCGAATTTCTCATTCGTCATATCGGTAAAGTAGGACTGAACCGCCCTTGCCACTCCATTGTGAGCCACCAGAAGATACACTTTCTCATCCGCTTCTTCCCGGATATCATCCAGCAGATTATAGATTCTCTGACAGAAACGGATCATGCTCTCTCCGCCCTCATAACTGTTGATAAAGCTCTGCTTTGCCAGCTGAAATTCTTCGCCATTGCGCGGGGTGGACTCATATTTTCCGAAATTCTGCTCTTTGAGACGTGGCTCCACGCGCATGGGGACTCCGGTGATCTCCGAGATGTGTCTTGCAGTATCCGCGGCGCGCATAAGCGGCGAACAGATAATCTCGTCAATGTGAATTCCTTCCGATACGATTCTTTCCGCAAGTTCTTTTGCCTGATGATGTCCCTTTTCCGTCAGTTCAATGTCCGTGGCTCCGCAGATCTTGTTTTCCACATTCCATACTGTCTGCCCGTGACGGGTAAAATAAAAGTATCCCATGATTTCTTTTCCTTTCAGAATTCTTTTCTCGTCATAATGTGCCTGCTGCACAGGTAAGAAATCACTCCGGCTGCCACAGCCACAACTCCGAAGACAAGCAGAATACCTGTATCTCCGATTTCATTTATATACGCCGCCATACGGCTTCGAGCCTCTGCCGGAAGTAATTTTCCCATCTGGTACACAATATATACTACAGCAAGTATGCACCCCATGGCAATCAGATTCGCGTATCTCGCCTTCTCGGCATTGAATTTAAGCCTCAGCGGCAGCATTACACTTACAAAAACCCATGCTATAAAAATAATGCACAGATTTCCCCCGATCCATTCACCCCAGGACAGAAGATCTCCTCCCGACAGCTCCACCACGGTTGCCAGCACCATACTTACACACCATGCGATCAGTATTGAAATCAAAGCAAAGAGATACTTTTCATTGACATATTTTTTCCTGGTCACCGGAAGAGTCATCAGAAACAGGTAACAGTTGTCAAACTCGTCATAACTGATGGTAGTGGCAGTAAACATGGCAAATATAATCGTGATATATCCGACAATAAACGAAGCATTGACATCCGTCGCAAAATACATGATTCCCGCAACCACAACAAGCATAACCGCCAGAATTTTCCCCTGGTTTTTCAGCAGTTTCGCATCTTTTATCATTAATCCCTTCACAGCTTTTCCCCTCCGATCATCATGGTTATCACTTCATCAAGCGTTCCCTTCTCCACTACAAGATCCGGGTAGTTCTCCATATAATACTGTCTCTGATTCGTCAGACACGCATAGCCGAAGGCTTCTTTGCGCACGCTTAAAATATATTCCTTCTCCAGTTTTTCGTACTGGCTCGCATCCGCCTTAATCAGACCGTATTCATTTAACAGGATATCCGTATCCTCGTGAAGAATGATCTGTCCGTTATGAATCATATAAATGTCATCGCAGAGCCCTTCCAGATCAGAAGAGATATGAGAACTGATCAGAATGCTCCTGTTCTCATCTTCTTCCATGTATTCCCGGAACAGGTTCAGGATTCTTTCCCTTGCCATTACATCCAGACCTGTTGTGGGCTCATCCATAATAAGCAAATCCGCGTTGTGAGTAATCGCCGCCAGAACTTTCAGCTTCGCTTTCATCCCGGTGGAAAAGTCCTTAATGTATTTATCCAGCGGCACGCCGAATTTTCCACACAGTTCCAGAAAAGCGGAACGGTCAAACTCAGGGTAGATCGCATCCATCACAGGAACCACATCTTTCACTTTCAGATATCCGCTGAAACCAGATTCCGCCAGTGTCACTCCGATCTTCTCCTTATCCTTCTCCGACAACTCCGCCGGAGCTTTTCCCATCAGAGAAACATTTCCCGCATCATACGAAATCAGCCCCAGCGCAGCTTTAAATGTCGTGCTTTTTCCGGCCCCGTTCTCTCCAACCAGGCCTGTGATGCGGCCCTTATCCACCTTCATTGTGCAGTTCAGAGTGAAATCCCCATATTTTTTTACCAGACTGTTAATTTCCAGCATGTCTTAGTCCTCCATAATCAGCTCAAACATCTCCCGGATCTCTTCATCCGTCAGACCGCATCTGCGGCCTTTCTCTATGGCCTTATCAAGATCATTCTCCACTTCCCGTCGCCGCTCTTCCTTCATGCGTTCCGGGTCAGCGGCCGCGACATAAGTGCCTTTTCCGTGCACCGTCACCGTATACCCTTCCTGCTCCAGATTGTCATAGGCTTTCTTGACAGTCAGCGCACTGATCTTTAAGTCCTTGGCAAGAGTTCGGACAGAGGGGAGTACGTCATTTTCCTTCAGATCCCCGGCGGTTATCTGCGCCTTGATCTGATCCATGATCTGTTCATAGATCGGTACCATCGATGAACTGTTGATTATAATCTTCATATTTGTCCTCCTCTTTGCAAACAGTATATAACAGTATATAACTGTTGTCAACTGTTATATACTGTTTATTTCAAAATCTATCCGTCAAAAAAAAGAGAAACTGATCTGTTTCTGCATTAAAATCAGTTTCTCCCATCCACATCAGGAACCAGCGCTCCATTACCCAGCATCTGCTCTCCGTCACTCACCATTGTTTTCAGCCGCCCGTATTCTTCCATCAGCATATCCATGCCGTGCTTTGTAATAATGTAAGATTTCCTCCGCCCTTCTTCGGCAGTCCTTCGTATAATCCCGTTATCTTCAAATTTTGCCAGCATGGCATAGAGTGTCCCCGGTCCCACTCTTACTCTTTCTCCTGATATCTGTCTGACTTTTTCCATAATATCCACACCGCAGCATTCCTCCGTCAGCGCAAGCAAAATATAATACATGGGCTCAGTCAGCGTCTGAAACTGTTCTCTCGCCATATGCCGCTTCCTTTCCCCTGAAAATCATAATATTATTAAAATTATAAAGCTTCTTTAAAATTGTATAAGTTTTTTCAGAATTACAAAAGTTTCTCCAAAATTAAGTGTGCCTCTTCCTCTCCCGGTTCTTTCTCCCGGTAGGTCAGCATCAGAACCGCATCCTCATAACGGAAACTTCTCGTCCCGATATAATAGTAAACCTGCTTTGTCTCTTCTGATTCCCAGCCGGGATTCCGAGGCTCTTTCAGCTCATTCCATACCAGATCCATCACCCATGGATAATCCGAACGGTAAAATTCGTAGGAAAGCCCTTCTTTTCCCGCCCGGACCATTCGCTCTGCCTCTTCACCGATTATAACTTCTCCATCCGCGACCACAGCTTCTCCCCGTTCCGCACTTCCAAACAGACTCGCTGTCCGCTCTGTATAGACATTATCATAAGGATACAGAACATTCAGGGCAGTGTACAGAATAATATACGCAGCGCACGCGATCACGTCCGCTCTGACTCTGCCTTCCCGGGAAAGCCGGAAAAAGCTCTCCGCAGCTCTGAAGCCCCAGAAGACGAGAAATGCCAGCAGACCGGACAGGCAGATCTTGTAATACCCTTCCAGAATTGCCCAGATCAGCACTGCTGCCAGGGTCAGCCCCAGCATCAAATTCTCAATCCGGTAGCCGATCCGCAGGGAATATCTGATCCGCTCTCCATCTCTCAGACACTTCTTTCCTCTCATATACCATACCAGAAGCGCAATGCTCTGAAGCAGATAACCTGCGGTAAAAACCGGGAAACAGATTCCCACAAGAAAAGTAAACCCATTGAACATCCAGTAAAGCCAGGAGTCCCGGATAAAGAACCAGAGAAAAACAGTCACAGCCAGGAATGCCGCTGTTCCTCCGAAAACCACACGGCGTTCCGCCTTCCACACCTCCTGAAACCGCTCTTCTTCCGTAACAATGGGTGCTGCGTCTTCCGGAGCCCTGCGGAACACACAGAACCGTCTGTTTCCATCTACAAATTCCCAGCCTGCCGCCTGACAGTATTCCGCGTATTCCTGAGCTTCATTCTCCGGGCGCAGATCCGTCTCCCTGCTCTGCGTAAAGACTTCCACATCATACTCTGCGTCTGCCGGCTCCCCCTTCTCAAAAACCATCCCGTACTTCCAGCCTTTAAAATGCCAGCCCTTCAGGGACATACCGTGCAGGTACTCCGCGAACGCGTCACACTCTGTATAGCGAAAATTTAAAAAACGATAAGTAATTCTTTTTCCGTCTCTGTTCCGCATGAGGATTCCTCCTTTCAGGAAGATGATTATCGAGTATCGATATTCCTATCTTCAATATACTATCGATACTCGATATTGTCAATATGCTGCGTAAATCAGTTATTTAGTGCATTAACAGGAAGGTTTCTGATGGAAACAAAATATGGACGAGGTGAGTTTTTCGATTGGGAGACGTTCAAAAACAGGGGACTGCATCGCCATGCTGAGCCCACTCCTTCGACTCTTCGAATGAATGTAACAAGACCGCAAAATGGTCGTGCAGTGGCACTCTCATTTTACGGTCTTTAACATTCAGAA
>CALWBC010000013.1 GCA_944375755.1 uncultured Mediterraneibacter sp.
CTATCGGATCTGCACATCGGAAAACAGCTTCACCACTACAGTCTCAGGCAGGATCAGGAGCATATCCTCTCTGAGGTGATTTCCCGCGCGGAGGAGATCCATCCTGACGCTGTGCTGATCGCGGGCGATGTCTATGACAAGTCCGTCCCTTCCGGAGAGGCGGTCAGCCTGTTCGATGATTTCCTGACCCGGCTGTCAGCCGTACGGCCGGCAATTCCCATTCTCATCACAGCGGGAAATCATGATTCCGCCCAGCGGCTGGACTACGCCAGCCGTCTGCTGGGGACCCATCAGATCTACATTGCGGGAAAGGCGCCGGAGACAGAGGAAGAACATCTGCGTAAAGTCACGCTTCGGGATGCGTTTGGAGAAGTGGATTTCTATCTGCTTCCCTTCCTGAAACCGGGATATGTGCGGGGACTCTGCGGGAGAGAACTGCCGGAGAACTATACGGAGGCGGTGAAAACGGTGATTGACCGGGAAGCCATTGATTTTAGCCGGCGCAATGTTCTTTTGTCCCATCAGTTTTACACAGGAAGGGATACTTCCACAGGAGAGACAATCCGTCCGGACACCTGCGACTCGGAACTGCTCAGTGTGGGCGGTATCGACAACGTGGATATCTCTGCCGTCAGGGGCTTTGACTATGTGGCGCTGGGACATCTGCACGGCGCCCAGAGAGTGGGGGAAGAACAGATCCGTTACTGCGGAACCCTTCTGAAGTATTCGGTCAGCGAGGCGAATCAGACGAAAAGTCTTCACATCGTGGAACTGGGAGAGAAAGGGAGGGCGCCTGTTCTGAAGAAGCTGCCTCTTCATCCATTGCGTGATGTGCGGAGGCTGCGAGGAACACTGGAGGAAGTGATCGGAAGCGCCAGGGAGGATCAGAGGGATGATTATGTGAGCATTACCCTGACAGATGAGATTGACCCCTATAAGCCAAAAGAGCAGCTGGAAAAAGTCTACACCCACATACTGGAAGTGCGGATGGATAATGAGAGGACGAGGAAAAAACTGGAATTCTCCGATGAGGAGATCCGGATGGACGACCCTCTGTCCGCCTTTTCCGATTTCTACCGGGAGATGCAGGGAAGAGATCTTTCGGAAGAAGAACAGGAGATTATGAGAAAAATATTTGACGATGTAAAGGGGGAGGCGCAATGAGACCGATCAGGCTTACCATGTCCGCGTTCGGCTCCTATTCCGGGGTGGAAGTGATTGATTTTACACAGATTCACGGCGGCCTGTTCCTGATAACCGGTGATACGGGGGCGGGGAAGACGACCATATTCGATGCCATTACCTATGCCCTCTATGACCGGACAAGCGGCGGAAGAAGAGACGGCAACATGATGCGCAGCCAGTATGCTTCGGAAGATACGGATACATTTGTGGAATATGTCTTTTCCTATCGGGGAGAGGAATACACGGTCAGGCGGAATCCGGAGTACCTGCGGGTCGGAAAACGAAAGAAGGCGGACGGAAGCATCTGGCTGGTAAAGGAAACCGCCAAGGTCAGCCTGGTTCTGCCCGACGGAAAAGAATTCCAGGGGAAGAAGCGGGAAGTGGATCAGAAGATCGAGGAGATCATCGGACTGGACGCGGGACAGTTTACCCAGATCGCCATGATTGCCCAGGGAGATTTCCTGAAACTGCTTCACGCGGAGTCAAGGGAGCGGAAGAAGATCTTTTCCCGGATCTTTCAGACCCAGGTGTACTGGCGGATGCAGGAGCGGCTGAAAGATGAGGGAAAAGAACTGTATATCAGTCTGAAGGGAAATGAGGCGGACATCCGCAGAGAGATGGAACGGGTCCATACGGATTCCGGGCAGTGGAAGCCGCTGATGGAACTTCAGATGCCGCCGGCTTCGGATGTACTGGAAGTTCTTGAGGGCGTTCTCTCCGACGGAAACAGCCGGGAAAAGCAGCTGCGTCACGAAGAGGGGGAGCTGCGGAAACAGGCGGATGAGATACAGGCTCTCCTTCAGAGAAAGGAAGAGACGAACCGGGTTTTTGATCTGCTGGATCAGGCAGGGAAGTCCTGCGGCGAGCTGGAAAATCAGCGGGAGTTTTACGAAGAACTGAGGCGGCAGGCTGTCAAGGGAGAACGGGCGGAACGTGCCAGAAGTCTGGAAGTTCAGGCGCTCCGTACGAAGAAGGAGCTGGAGAATGCCGGCCGGGAGCTGGAAGAGATTCTCGCCTGGAAAAAGGAGCATGACGCGGACGAAGAGAAACTGGGGGAAGCGGTGCGGAAGATGGAGACCACTCTTGCGGAGCAGGAGCCGAAACAGCAGGAGCGGATCGCCCGTCTCAGGGAAATCATCCCGCGCTATGCTGTCGTAAGAAAACTGGAGGCTGACCTGAAAAGGCAGACGGAGAGAATGAACCTCTGTATGGACATGTGCAGGAAGGCTGCCGGGGACTATGAAGAAAAATACCGGCAGTTCTTTCAGGAGCAGGCGGGAATACTGGCCCGCGATCTGGAAGAGGGGGAACCATGCCCCGTGTGCGGTGCTGTTCATCATCCGAAAAAGGCGGTTCTGTCCGGAGATGCGCCGGATCAGGAAGCGGTAGAACAGGCGAAGGAGCTGCGCGACAGAAAGGAACGGGAGCGCGCGCAGGCCCAGGAGGCATTTCAGGATGTGCGTGCCCGGCTGGAGACTGAGAAGGCGGGGCTCGGGCAGCAGGCGGATGAAACCTCCGAACAGAAAGCGAGAGCAGAGCTTGCGGAGCTGGAAAATGAATTTCAAAGTGCCCGTGACAGACTGAAACAACTGCGGGAGCAGTACAGAAAAAGCGCGGAGGAAAACCGCCGCAGAAGCGGACAGATGGAGAGCCTGAAAAAACAGAAGGACCAGCTTCGTGCACGCTTTGAACAAGAACAGCAGGAATTTCGCGAGGAAATCTTACGTCAGGAATTCCGGGATCAGGACGAGTACCGGGATGCCAGGCAGTGGATTCAGGGCTGGCAGGAGAAAGACCGGAAGGGAAAGGAATACGAACGACAGCTTCTGGAGCAGCGGGCGAAGGTGGAAACACTGCGCCATCAGACGGAAGGACGACAGAGGGAGGATCTCTCGGAAGACAGAAACAGGCTGGGAGAGCTGAATATAGAATTGAAACATGTGCGGGAAAAACTGCTGGAAGAACATGGATGGAATGTGAATAACAAAAACGCGGAAGCCGCGCTGAAGAAACATTTTGCCTCTCAGGAGCAGCTGCGCGGGAAGTATGAAGTGATCGCGAATCTGAGCAGGACGGCCAACGGAACGTTGAGCGGAAGCGTAAAACTGGATTTTGAAACCTATGTACAGAGAACTTATTTCCGCAGAATTATTCAGGCGGCGAACCGACGTCTGGCGCGGATGACTTCGAACGAATTCATCCTGCAGTGCCGGGAGATCAAGGACCTGAGCAGTCAGGGTCAGGCCGGACTTGATCTGGATGTGTATGATCTGGTTACGGATTCCGTGCGGGATGTGAAATCTCTTTCCGGCGGAGAGTCTTTTATGGCGGCGCTTTCCATGGCTCTGGGGCTGGCGGATATTGTGCAGAATACGGCCGGCGCGGTCAGCCTGGAAACCATGTTTGTGGATGAAGGATTCGGTTCGCTGGATGACGCGTCCAGAGACCGCGCGATTCAGATATTAAAGGAACTGGCGGGAGAAAAAGGCCTGGTGGGAATTATTTCTCATGTAAATGAACTCAAAGAACAGATCGACTGGAAACTGAATGTTGCAAAAAGCGAGCATGGCAGCCGGACATCGTGGGAAGTATAAGTGTGAAGGAAGTGATCGGATGGGATGAGCGGAAGATGGAAAAGACTGGCGCGGACACTGGCGGTATTTCTTCTGACATGCGTACTGGCGGTGTCGGCAGTGCTTACCTACGTGGCTGTGCCGGATGTATACGAACCATCGGCGAAAGAGGCGTCCCGGGCCGGAGTGTCAGGGCAGTACGGGACGAAAGAGCAGGGCCGGTCCAAAGAGCAGGGGCAGCCGGAAGAACAGGGACGGTCAGAAGAGGAGTCTCTGTCTGAACATCAGGCGCGAACTGAGGAGACATCCGGCGCGGCGAGCCGGACAAAGCAGGATGAATTGACTGCCGCGCTGTCGGAATAGAAGAATGTGAGAGTGACGATTTTCGGTTATAGTATAGCGAAGGGATATTCCGGGGATAAGGAAGTGACAATCGAGCCGTACGGAAATCTTGTCATGGAGGAACTGGCGGAAAGAGGCGGGTTCAGCTATGAAATTACCAGTTATGCGAAGAACGGACTGGACTCGGCAGGGATGAACTCGAAGATCCTGACAGATGAGGAAGTGTGTGGAAACATTGCGGATTCGGACGTTATTTTTATTACGGTGGGGTCCAACGACCTGCTGAATGAGTGCAAGAGTGTGGTGCAGGAAATCCTGAATACGGACACAAAGTTTAAAAGCGCGGATGAAGCGCTGAAGGCCTTAAAGGAATCCGTAACCGGGAATCCGCTTCTTGTATTCCGGATTATCGACAAGCTGGAAAACTGGGACTATCAGTCGTTCAGAGCAAACTGGATCGAGATGATGGAGCGTCTCGGAACACTGAAAAAAGAAGACGCCTGGATCGTTGTAACGAATATTTATAATCCGGTTGCCAATCTGGATATACCCGAGACAATGGCCAACGGAGTGGAAAACGTGATCTGGAATATGAATGAGATCATCGGGGAATATGCGGAAAAATACGATTATCAGGTGATTGACGTTTTCCATTCGGAAGTGTATTCACATCTCCAGAAGGACGGACTGCATCCGGATCAGACAGGGCAGCAGCTGATCGCGGATCAGATCTGCGGAGAGTGAGAGAAAAACTGCGGCGGACCATCAGGAAAGACAGCGCCGGCACAGGGGAGAACTGACAGAGATATGTGAAATATCCGTCTCCTCTGTGCCGGCGTCTGTCTTTTTTATTTTCCTATATCATTTTCAGGAACTGAACACTGTAAGGCGGAAGGACGATCTGTCCGTTCAGGGTTACAGTCTCGGCGGTATCAGCGGAGGATGTCTCTTCCGCGGTGCTTTCCGGAGCAACAGTTTCGGAAGCGCCGGCTTCTTCTGCTTCATGAGCCGCTTCTGTGAGCGCCAGAGTATCGTATTCACCGGGATATGCAAGCAGCCGGCTGAAGGTGCCGTTCAGCTCGTGGTTTCCGGCTGTGTACTCGGAATCCGACGCGTTAATCGCGACGAGGACTCTCTCGCTGTCTGTTTTGCGTTCGAAGACAAGCTGATGATTGGTGAGCACCACATTGCGGTAAGATCCGCTGCAGAGTGCTTCGCTGTCTCTTCGCAGAGCGATCAGCGCTTTGATAAACGCGGTCAGTTCATTCGGCTTCGGAGCTTCGAAGCAGGGCCTCAGAGCATAGTCGTTATCCGGAGCTTTCGCGCCTTCTTCACCCCACTCGCTTCCATAGTAGATGCATGGGATTCCCGGCATGCCGAAGAGAAGACCATAGGCAAGCGGAATATGCTTCTTGTTGGTCAGAATGGTAGCCAGTCTCGAGACATCATGATTGTCCACAAAGGTCATCAGATGCTTGCCTCTGTAGATGCACCATTGTTCCGGGCCGAACTGGCGGTTCAGGGAATGGGCGATCTCAAACATGTTCATGCTGTTAAAGCTGGAGTAGATCCCTTTGTAACACTCATAGTTTGTACAGCTGTGAAGCATTTCATCATTTACGATCAGGTTGTAATCGCCGAACAGAACCTCTCCGATCAGCGCGAATCCCGGCTTGAGCTCCTCGCAGAACTGCCGGAGTCTCCGCATGAAATTGTGATCCAGGCTGTAAGCCACGTCAAGCCGCAGTCCGTCGATGCCGAATTCCTCGATCCACATTTTCACACAGTCGAGCAGATAGTCCACAACGGCAGGATTCTGAAGATTGAGTTTGACCAGCTCAAAGTGACCTTCCCATCCCTCGTACCAGAAGCCGTCATTGTAGCCGCTGTTTCCATCAAAATTAATGCAGAACCAGTCTTTGTAAGGAGAATTCCATTTCTTTTCCTGTACGTCCTTAAAAGCCCAGAACCCTCTTCCTACGTGATTGAATACACCGTCCAGCATGATTTTTACGTTGTGGTCATGCAGCGTCTGACAGACCTCCTTAAAGTCTTCGTTAGTTCCCAGACGGCAGTCGATTTTCCTGAAATCTCTTGTATCGTATCCATGGTTGTCAGATTCGAAAATCGGATTCAGGATGATGGAACCGATTCCCAGTTCCTGCAGATACCCAGCCCATTCGCCGATCTTGAGAATGCGGTGAGCGGTCACTCCATCGTTGTGTACCGGCGCCCCGCAGAAACCAATGGGATATATCTGGTAAAAAGTTTCGTTATAAGCCCACATATTCAAGCCCCTTTCTTAATACATTGATGATCCTGTGATAACGGTTCGGCACGGACTGCATGTGCGCTGAACCGTCACATTTTCGCAGCCGCTGATCCGGCTGCAAATTACTTCAATAGTATACCATAATATGAGGGAAAAAAGAAGCGGAAAAGGTCTCTGTGAATTGACACTGCCATCCGCAAAAGCTATACTTGAAGAAGAGAAAAAATGCCGCGGTTTTTCGGAAAAACCGCAGGATGGAGGGATCGGTTTGAAGAAAAGAAACATGTGGATCGCAAGGGCTTCGGCCGTATTTCTGAGCGCTGCGCTGATCGGCGGGAATCCGGGCGTTGCGCTGGCCCGGGAAAACCAGACCGGACAGGAGAGTCAGACGGAGCAGACTGTCCCGGAGAGCCGGACGGCTCAGAATGCGCAGACCGGACAGGACAGTCAGATAGATGAGACGGATCAGCAGGTACAAAATGGCGGTCAGGGTGATTTGAAGACAGAAGAACAGCAGCAGAATTCTGCAAACACAGACGCAGAGCAGAATTCTGATGAAAAAGACACTCAGACGGAAGATGCGCTGCAGAAAGATCCTCAGACAGAAGATGGTTCGACGGACGAGGGCGCGACGGACCAGGGCGAAAGCCAGGAGCCGTCTTCGCCGGAGGGAGAGGAGGAACTTCCGTCCGGCGGGGACACTCAGCTCCCGTCCGACTGGGAAGGCCAGCTTCCACCTGACTGGGAAGGTCAGATTCCGCCCGAATGGGAAGGGCAGCTCCCGCCGGGATGGGAAGAACAGTTTCCGTCCGGTGGAGAAACAGAGCTCCCGACCGGCCCGATTACCGTGGTGCTTCCCATGGACAGCGGAGAAGAATATGAGCAGCTGAGCCAGTTCCTGACTCTTTCTTCGGATCAGTTTGCCGTGTATACCGTTGCATTCATTGATCCGATGACAGGAATGCCCGTGCAGCCGGAAGAAGCGTCTGAAGTGTCGCTGACGATTCCCGCGGGATATGATATGGATCGGGTAGTGGTCAGTGAGATTACAATGGAAGGCGAGACTCCGGTTCGTACGGAACTTCCCTATACAAATGAAAATAATTCTGCTGTGATTAAGACGGATCACGCAGGACTCTACGTAGTAATGGAAAAGAAAGTGCAGCCTGAGCTTCCGTCCTCTCTGAAAATGACAGACAAGGTGGCAAAGCTGGAGCTGACGAAGAAACTTCCGTCTTCACTCTCCTATACACCAGCATACGGCACGAATACGCGTAACCCGCAGACCGGTGACGACACGAATGTTATGGTGTGGGTCGGTGTGGCTGCCGCGGCGGTTGTGATTATTGTGGCGGCGGTTCTCATAATACGGAAGCGGAGGTAGAGAGGCAGCTATTTAGTGCATTAACGGGAAGGTTTCTGATGGAAACTGAATACGGGCGAGGTGAGTTTTTCGTTTGGGGGACGTTCAAAAACAAGGGACTGCATCGCCATGCTGAGCCCACTTACTTCAAAGCTTTGAATGGATGTAACGCCGGAACCAGATGTTCGTGCAGAGGCACTCCATCTGTTCCGACTAACATCCAGAACAAAGGCTTTTCAGACGTTCCTGC
>CALWBC010000014.1 GCA_944375755.1 uncultured Mediterraneibacter sp.
AACCGGGAAACTGCGTTGGATTGAAAATGGAATTGTCTGAGCGAATGCGAGTTGTTCCATTTTCAATCCTGCTTTTAGCAGATTCCCGGTTCATTTAGTTTTTCTTAGTTCCTGGAGCGGAGCCGGAGACGATACCCATTCCCATCGAATCCGTTCTCCGGAACTTCTATTCCGCAGTTCCCGGATGTTTTTCTCCAACCGGAAGTATCAGAAAAATCAAAATTTACTGTATATTGAGATTCGTATATCCCATCAGGCTCTCATCCACCTCTCTGGCTGCCTCCCGGCCTTCCCGGATTGCCCACACTACGAGGGACTGTCCGCGGTGCATATCTCCAGCTGTGAATACCCGATCCACATTTGTGGCATATTTTCCAGCCTCTGTCTTAACATTGGTGCGTTCATTCACTTCCACGCCGAACGCTTTTGTAACATAGCTCTCGCTTCCGAGGAAGCCGGCCGCGATCAGGACAAGATCCACATCAACCGTATATTCGCTTCCCGGAATTTCGACCATCATCATTCTTCCGGTTTTCTCATCTTTCTTGCTTTCAAGTTTGACGAGTACGGCTTTGCAGAGTTTTCCTTTCTTATCTTTAATGAACTCTTTTACCGTTGTCTTGTAGACACGCGGGTCATGGCCGAACACTGCGATAGACTCCTGCTGGCCGTAATCGGTCTTGCATACCCTCGGCCACTCCGGCCACGGATTTGTCTCCGTTCTGGAATCCGGAGCTTTTGGCATCATTTCAAGCTGACGAACGGATTTTGCTCCATGACGGATGGATGTACCCACACAGTCATTTCCCGTATCTCCGCCTCCGATTACCATAACGTTTTTGTCTTTTGCCGAAATATAGGTTCCGTCTTTGAGCTGCATATTGTTCGCCCAGAGCGCTTTTGTCGTTGACTTCAGGAAATCCACAGCGAAGTAGATTCCGTCCGCATCACGTCCCGGCGCCTTGATATCACGGGGATTGGAGGCTCCGCACGCCAGAACGATCCGGTCGTACTCTTTCAGAAGCTCCGCCGGTTTGATGTCCTTACCCACGTTGGCATTCACACGGAACTCAACGCCTTCTTCCTCCATGATTTTCAGCTTCCTGTCAATATACTGCTTCTCCAGCTTCATATTCGGGATTCCGTACCGGAGCAGTCCGCCCGGTTTGTCTTCTCTCTCAAACACGGTAACCGTATGTCCTCTTCTGTTCAGAAGATCCGCTGCCGCAAGTCCCGCGGGGCCGCTGCCGATTACCGCAACCTTCTTGCCGGTACGGACTTTCGGCGGACGTGCTTTCGCGTAACCTTTTTCATATGCGTTCTCGATAATCGCATACTCATTGCTCTTTGTTGCAACCGGGTCCTGATTCAGGCCGCATGTACATGCGTTCTCGCAGAGCGCCGGGCAGACACGTGCCGTGAATTCCGGGAAGTTGTTCGTCTTGGCCAGACGATAATATGCCTCTTCCCAGTTTCCGTTATAAATCAGGTCATTCCACTCCGGCACCAGATTGTGAAGCGGACATCCGCTCGCCATTCCCATCAGATTCAGGCCGGACTGACAGAAGGGGACGCCGCATGCCATGCAGCGTGCGCCCTGAAGCTCCTGCTCTTCTTTTGAAAGAGGCGTATAGAACTCATTAAAATGTTTGATTCTTTCAAGCGGTTCTTCCGCTCTTTTATCTTTTCTCGCATATTCCATAAATCCTGTTGGTTTTCCCACTTTTACCGCCTCCTATCTTCCGTTTTTGATCTTGTTGAATGCTTCGATCTGTGCTTTTTCTCTGCTCAGGCCTTTCTCTTCCATCTGGAAGATCGCTGCCATCATCTTCTCATAATCTTCAGGAATAATCTTCTTGAATTTCGGAAGATAATCTTCGAAATGGTCAAGAATCCGTTTTCCGACTTCTGAGTTGGTATAGGATACATGCTCCTGGATCATGCCTTTGAGCTCCTGTACATCATACTTGTCTGTCACACGTCTGATTTTTACCATCTCTTTGTTCACTCTTGTATAGAGTGTGCTGTCCATATCAAGCACATACGCGATACCACCACTCATACCGGCCGCAAAGTTCTTTCCAACCTGACCGAGAACAACGACGCATCCGCCTGTCATATATTCACATCCGTGATCGCCGACACCCTCAACTACCGCGCGCACGCCGGAGTTGCGGACACAGAATCTCTCGCCGGCCACACCACCGATATATGCTTTTCCGCTTGTTGCTCCATAGAACGCAACGTTACCGATAATAATATTTTCATCAGATTTGAATTTTGTACCGTTCGGAGGACACACCACGAGTTTTCCGCCGGAGAGTCCCTTTCCAAAGTAGTCATTACTGTCTCCGACCAGTTCCAGAGTAAGTCCCTTCGGGATAAACGCTCCGAAGCTCTGTCCGCCGGCGCCTTTACACTTGATTACAAAGCTGTCCTCATCCAGTCCGTCCGGATATCTTCTCGTAATCTCGGATCCGAATATTGTTCCGAACGTACGGTCCGTGTTGGTAACATCTACCTCTATGCTTCTCTTCTGACCTTTTTCAAGAGCCGGAAGGAGCTGTTTTACAAGCACCTTCTCATCCAGTGTCTTGTCAAGCTCGAAATCAAAGACTTTCTTCGGATTGAAAATCATGCCTTTTTTCTGTTTTGCATACGGATTATGCAGAACACTGGTCAGGTCAAGTGTTGCCGCTCTCTTTGAGGTCGGATCGTCTTTCACCTTGAGAAGGTCTGTTCTTCCAACCAGTTCATCCACTGTATGAACACCAAGTTTTGCCATGTATTCTCTTAACTCCTCCGCAATAAAGCGCATGAAGTTCATGACGTATTCCGGCTTTCCGGTAAATCGTTTCCTCAGTTCCGGATTCTGTGTTGCCACGCCTACCGGACAGGTATCCAGGTTGCAGACACGCATCATCACACAGCCCATGGTCACAAGCGGAGCTGTCGCAAAACCGAATTCCTCGGCACCGAGCAGGGCTGCGATCGCAACATCGCGTCCGCTCATCAGCTTTCCGTCGGTCTCAATACGCACACGCTCACGAAGGCCGTTCTTGATCAGCGTCTGATGTGTCTCCGCAAGTCCCAGCTCCCATGGAAGTCCGGCATTCTGGATGGAACTTCTCGGAGCCGCACCTGTTCCGCCGTCATATCCGGAGATCAGGATAACTCCCGCTCCCGCTTTCGCCACGCCGGCGGCAACGGTTCCCACACCTGCCTCTGAGACAAGCTTTACGGAAATGCGGGCATTTTTGTTCGCATTCTTGCAGTCATAAATCAGCTGCGCCAGATCCTCGATGGAGTAAATGTCATGGTGCGGCGGCGGAGAGATCAGGCTCACACCCGGTGTTGAATGACGCGTCTTCGCGATCCACGGATAAACCTTTCCTCCCGGAAGATGTCCTCCCTCTCCAGGTTTTGCGCCCTGCGCCATCTTGATCTGAATTTCCTGAGCGCTTACGAGATATCTGGAGGTCACACCGAAACGTCCGGACGCAACCTGCTTAATCGCGGAACAGCGATCCGTATCAAGACGTTCGATATCCTCACCACCTTCACCGGAATTGGA
>CALWBC010000015.1 GCA_944375755.1 uncultured Mediterraneibacter sp.
GCAAAGAGGATATTGATAATGACAATATTGTCCATAATGAAATTATAGACTGTCACTGCTCCGTTCCAAATCGTTTCTGCCATAAAATCATTACTCCTTTGTTCAATCATTACGGTTTTCACCGTAACTTCCGGTCGCAAAACGCGCGATCCGGTCATGTGTCCGGTACCATGCGTCAGATCCGGACATAAAACGCCACTATACACAGTATACCCGTTTCCCCTGTGAAAAGTAAACTGTAAAATCCACGAAACTATGCGTCAAAATCCGCTTATTATCTTGCACTTGCCCCAAAACAATGTTACAATACTACATGCGCAAAAGCTGATTTCAGCGCGGGCGCCGGCGGTTTTTAGCCCCGTCCGGATCCGGTGCTGTCAGACAAAGATGTAACCGTTCCAAATCCGGACCGTTACGAAAAATAAAAATTCAGGAGGGGTCTATCATGAGTACATTTAGCATTGTAATGATAGTCATTATCGTAGTACTGATCGCCGCTTGTATCGCGCTGTATTTCTTCGGAAAAAAAGCGGAGAAAAGACAGGCTGAACAGCAGGAACAGATGGATGCCGTAGCACAGACGGTCAGCATGCTTATCATTGATAAAAAGAAAATGAAACTGAAAGAATCCGGTCTTCCCGCATCTGTAATTGAGAATACGCCAAAATATTTACGGCGCACAAAAGTCCCGGTTGTAAAGGCAAAAATCGGACCAAGGATCATGACACTGATGTGCGAAGGAAAAGTATTTGATGTTCTCCCGGTGAAAAAAGAAGTAAAAGCCGTGGTCAGCGGTCTTTACATAACCGGAATCAAGAGCGTCCGCGGAGGATCAATCGAGCAGCCGCAGAAAAAGAAAGGGTTCTTCGCCCGCTTCAAAAAATAATATCTGAAGAATCTGCAATTTCGTTATGAATAACCATCCGTTCCCGAACGATGTGTCGCAGCGCGGAACCGCTCCGCTCTACTTCAAAGATTTGGGCGGATATAACAAGAAATCCAGATGGAATCAAATCCGGCGATTCCATCTGGATTTCTTTAACATCCGGCTCAAATGCTTTTCAGAACGCTCCCGCTTAATGTTCCGCTTCTACGGCACATCGTCCGGGAACTCATTTATTCAAATCGGATTATCCCGATTTTCAGATTATGCATCAAAAGGCATTTCCCGCGTAACTGCAATCCGGATACAGCTCCCTGGGAACAATTATCTGCACACGACTGCGTGATTCTTCGGCATTATATTCATTTTGATCTTGCAGTCGGCCAGGGGTTCGTGGTTGACATCCAGTTCGTAGTCGACCTGCACGTTGATTTTATCGTCTCGGACATCAATCTCCATGTTTTTTGTATTGACTCCTATCAGCATCTGTCCGTAAGGCGTGCGGTAGTAAGTCAGATTCTTTTTGTTTTTTTCAAAAATCATATGAGAATTGGAGACACCGCTTTTCATGATCTCAACGCTGTCATTTCCCGTGATTTTGATTTTGTTCTTTATCGTGCCGCCCATTCCTTCCAGCACCTCATCATAGATGATATAGTGTTTTCCGTTACGGCAGTAATAACTGGCAGGGGTAACGACCTCGATCGCGTCATCGCCGGTTTCATATCCTTCCACGGGATCTTCCATGATATCAATATGTTTTCCCGAAATACTGACTAATACATCCTTTGTCATTCTAATATTCCTCTATATTTACTACATTGGTTGTCGGCACATCAAAAGGCATCACAGTGTTGGCGAATTTACGGAACTTCTCCGCGGCATCGCTGACATAGAAGGAATAACGGCTGTGGCTCGGAGAGCTTCCGTCATTTTCCATATCCATCTTTTTCAGCAGTGCTTTCAGGTCCATGGCCGTCTCGTAAGCCGGATTCACAATCTGTATTTTATCCCCCATGAAATCACGGATCTTCGAGCGCAGCAGCGGATAATGGGTGCATCCGAGAATCATGGCGTCTATATCTGTCTCCCTCATGGATTCCAGATAATACTCGATAATCTCCTGCGTAACAACGTGTTCTTTAAACCCTTCTTCCACCAGAGGCACGAACAGCGGGCAGGCCTTTTCAATGACAGTCACATCCGGCGCCATCTCATGGATCACCTTGGTATACATGCCGCTCTGTACGGTTGCGTCGGTTCCGACCACGCCTACTTTCCGGTTCTTCGTCGCCTCCACGGCAGCCCTCGCTCCCGGGATTACCACGCCCATAACCGGAATGTCAAACTCATCTCTCACCGCGTCAAGCGCCAGCGCGCTGGCCGTGTTGCAGGCGATCACGATTGCCTTTACATCCTTTGTCTTCAGGAATCGGATGATCTGCTCCGAGAAACGGATAATTGTGTTCTGTGATTTACTTCCGTACGGCACTCGCGCCGTATCTCCAAAATATACAATATTTTCATTCGGGAGCTGACGGGATATCTCCCTTGCCACCGTCAGTCCGCCCACTCCGGAATCAAACACACCGACCGGTGCTGTCTTCCTGTTCTCCATACTCACGTCCTGTTCTCCCCTGATTCTTCTTTTCAAATTCTCTCAGAAGCTGTTTTCCCGCACAGCCCCCTGACAAGGGTGCATGTGCGGGATTCCACGCAAAACGTCCCTGATCAGAGACCGCTCCGCTTTTCTTCATAATCATTCTTTCCGTCAGTTCAGCCGGAACGATTCTGCCGGACGCAGAACCCCGTCTGCTGATCAGAGTGCGAGTGTCTTCGCCACGTCGTACTGATACTGCGGAATTGTCTTCTTCATTGCAAGTGCTTCCTCAATATCAAAGTCAACGAATTTTCCGTCTTTGTATCCTACCACGCGGTTTGTTTTTCCCTGGCAGAGAAGATCTACCGCCATGGAGCCCATGATGGATGCGTATACACGATCCTTACATGTCGGGCTTCCTCCACGCTGCATGTGTCCGAGGATTGTAGCTCTTGTCTCCATGCCTGTTGCTTCCTCGATTCTCTTTGCCATGTTGATCGAATCACCGATACCCTCGGCATTGATGATGATATAGTTCTTCTTGCCGCGTTTCTTGCATTCCATGATGTCCTTGATGATTTCCTCTTCGTTGAAATCATGCTCTTCCGGCATCAGGATACGCTCCGCGCCGTTGGCAATACCGCACCACAGTGCCAGATATCCCGCGTCACGTCCCATAACCTCGATGATGCTGCAGCGCTCATGAGATGTTGATGTATCACGCACTTTGTCGATCGCTTCCATAGCTGTGTTAACCGCTGTGTCAAATCCGATCGTATAATCTGTACAGGCAATGTCCAGATCGATTGTTCCCGGGATACCAACTGTATTTACTCCAAGATTTGCCAGTTTCTGAGCACCTGCGAAAGAACCGTCTCCTCCGATTACTACCAGGCCGTCAATTCCGTATTTTTTACAGATCGCAGCAGCTTTCTGCTGTCCTTCAACTGTTCTCATTGATTTGCAGCGTGCCGTCTGAAGAATTGTACCGCCGCGCTGAATTGTATCGGATACATCGCGGGCTGACAGGTCAATAATCTCCTCTTTCAGAAGTCCATGGTAACCTCTGCGGATACCGCGCACTTTCAAACCTCTGCTGAGCGCTGTACGTACTACCGCACGGATCGCCGCGTTCATACCAGGCGCGTCACCGCCGCTGGTAAGCACTCCGATCGTACGGATGCTGTCTTCAATATCATCTAAGTATTTCTCTCTGTCGATTGCATTATTCTCTGCCATGTTTTCTCCACCTTTCCTTAAAGTAAGATAACTGTCAAATCCACAAATAGTTAAATTTAAAACAATTTCGGAATTATTTTACCGTATTTAGAAGTGGTTTTCAATAGCTTTTTCCACCACTTTCACGTGACTTTCGCCATAATGATTCATCAGCCTGCCCAAAATCTGCTGATTCACGGAAATGTTCCTGTTCCTCGGGAGTCTTTTGATGGCCCGTTCCTTTGTACAGTAAATCACCACCTCATCGTCTCCTTCGGAGTCTGCCAGGTATCCGTTGACGATCTCTTCCTCATCCAGATAGGACGCCTTGTCCGGAAACTGGATCCACAGTTCCCGTTTCTTCTTCTCAAATGGAATCACTTTTTCACAGATAAGCTTGCTGGCCTTCTCATCTTCCTCTGACACACGTCCGCGGATGAATACCTTGCTGTCCACTTCCAGATACTCTCTGTTCCGTTCATAGTCACGGGGAAACACGACAACCTCCACTGTCCCCAGAAGATCCTCCACCGTAACAAAGGCCATCATCTGATTCGTCTTCGTGTGCTTCACTGTCTTATCCGTGATCATGCCCCCGATGATTTCCTTAGCGCCGTCACGCACCCGGGTTCTCCCGGTCTCTTCGTCCGGCTGGAAATCCGAGGTCGTAGCGGAGATCGTCTTTCTCCACTGTTCCTCATATTCCTCCAGGGGATGTCCGCTGACATAGATGCCAAGAACTTCCTTCTCAAATGCGAGCAGGTTCTCCTTCGAATACTCACCCACATCCGGCATCCTGATCTGGAACTCACTCTTCTGTTCCTCACTCACGAGATCGAAAAGACTCATCTGCCCGGACATGGAGTATTTCTTTTCCTGGTTCACATGATCCACAATCTGCAGGTAAATGCTCATGAACTGCTTTCTTGTCCCGCCCAGTGTGTCGAGCGCTCCGGCCTTGATGAGGTTCTCGATGGTACGCTTGTTAAACGCTTCCTTGGACGCCAGCCGTGTAATGAAGTCCTCCAGATTTCTGTACGGACCGAACGCCTCCCGTTCTTCAATCATCGCCTTGACCACAGGTCTTCCGATGCTCTTGATTGCTGCCAGACCGTAACGGATATTCCCGCCATCCACGGAGAAATCCGCCTCTCCTTTGTTGATGTCCGGAGGAAGGATCTGAATATTCATCTGACGGCAGGCATAGATATACTCCGCCACCTTCGATGGATTTTCAATCACGGAAGTCATAAGCGCCGCCATGAATTCCACCGGATAATAATATTTCAGCCAGGCGGTCTGATAGGCAACTACCGCATAAGCTGCCGCGTGAGACTTGTTAAAGGCATATTTTGCGAAATCAATCATCTCATCATAGATCTTATTTGCAGTTTTCTCATCAATGCCGTTTTTGATACATCCGGGCACATTGGTGCTCTCATCTCCATAGACAAAGATCTGGCGCTCCTTCTGCATCACATCGCCCTTCTTCTTGGACATGGCACGCCTGAGAAGATCGCTCCGCCCCAGCGTATACCCTGCCAGATCCCGCACGATCTGCATTACCTGCTCCTGATAGACAATGCAGCCGTATGTCGGTTCCAGAATCGGTTTCAGCTGCGGGCAGTCATATGTGATGGATGACCTGTCATTTTTCCCCCGGATATACTGAGGGATAAAATCCATGGGACCCGGACGGTAGAGGGAGATTCCGGCGATAATATCCTCCAGGCTGTGAGGTTTCAGTTCCTTCATGAAGCTTTTCATCCCCGCGCTCTCCAGCTGGAAGACGCCGTCTGTCTTTCCGGAGCCGATATAGTCCAGTACTTTTTCATCATTGTAGTTGATCTTCTCAATGTCCAGATCGGGCTGTTTCTTTCTCGCCATCTTCACCGCGTTCTGAATTACGGTCAGCGTCCGCAGCCCCAGGAAATCCATTTTCAGAAGTCCCAGTTCTTCCAGAGTCGTCATCGTAAACTGAGTGGTAATCGTGCCGTCCGCCGCACGGGAAAGAGGCACGTATTCGTCCACGGATTTCTGGCTGATCACCACGCCCGCGGCATGCATGGAGCTGTGGCGCGGCAGTCCCTCGAGACGTTTGCCCATATCGATCAGCTGTTTTACCTGTTCGTCCGACTCATAGAGTTTTCTCAGTTCCGGATTTTCTTTCAGAGCCTTGTCAATCGTAATGTTGAGTTCCTGCGGAATCATCTTCGCGATGGAATCCACGAAAGCATATGGAAGATCCATGACCCGCCCCACGTCACGGAGCACGCCCCGGGCTGCCAGCGTACCGAATGTCACGATCTGCACCACCCGGTCTTTTCCGTACTTGCGCACCACATAGTCTATCACTTCCTGACGTCTCTCATAACAGAAATCCACGTCAATATCAGGCATGGACACACGTTCCGGATTCAGGAAACGCTCAAACAGAAGCTGATATTTGATCGGATCAATCGTTGTGATTCCAAGACAGTAGGATACGATACTTCCGGCAGCGGACCCTCTTCCCGGTCCTACCGCGATCCCGTGATCCTTCGCGTATTTGATAAAATCCCACACAATCAGAAAGTAATCCACATACCCCATGTTTTTGATCGTGTCCAGTTCGTACGCGAGCCGGTCCTTCAGCTCCTGCGAAGGTTCCCCGTAACGTTTCTCCAGCCCCTCATAACAGAGCTTGTTCAGATACTCCCAGGACGTCATGCCGTCCGGCACATCGTACTTCGGCAGCTTCGTCACGCCAAACTCGATCTCCACATGACATCGGTTCGCGATTTTCTGCGTATTGTCCAGCGCCTGCAGCGCATAGGGAAAGAGCTTCTCCATCTCTTCCGGTGATTTGACATAATACTGGCCGCCTTCATAGCGCATGCGGTTCTCATCGGAAAGCTTCTTTCCGGTCTGTATGCACAGCAGAATGTCGTGGGCCTTCGCATCCTCCGCGTAAGTGTAATGTACATCATTTGTCGCAACCAGATCTATTCCCGTCTCCTGAGACATCTTGAGAAGCTGCTGATTGACCAGTGCCTGATCCGGAAGCCCATGATCCTGAAGTTCCAGGAAATAGTTGTTTTCCCCGAAAATATCCCTGTATTCCAGCGCGGTCTTCTTCGCCTCATCATACAGTCCTTTCACGATATACCGCTGTACTTCCCCCGCAAGGCACGCGCTCAGGCAGATAATTCCCTCATGATATTCTCGGAGAAGCTCCTTGTCCACACGGGGCCGGTAATAGTATCCCTCTACAAATCCTTTTGATACGATCTTCATCAGATTGGCATAGCCCTGATTGTTCTCTGCCAGGAGAACCAGATGATAATACCTGTCATCCCCGCCGGTCACCTCACGGTCAAACCGGGAATTTGGCGCCACATAAACCTCGCATCCGAGAATCGGATTGATCCCCTGTCTGCGTGCCTCGCGATAGAAATCAATCACGCCGTACATCACGCCGTGATCCGTGATCGCCGCGCTGTCCATTCCAAGTTCCTTTACCCTTGAGACGTATTCTTTGATTTTATTTGATCCATCCAGAAGGCTGTACTCCGTATGGACGTGTAAATGTACAAAACCCATGATTCACCTCTTTCGGCTTTTCATCTGATACAGGAAAAAGGGCGGCTCCCTGCGGGAACTGCCCTCACCAGTTTCTCTTCCTGCATCTGACATCTGATCTGTTCAGCTGAACTTACTCTCCGTCCATCATGAAATGGATCAGTCTGTCCGTATCTTCCTTCTCATAAGCGATAATCTCAAGTTCCGGGATCTCACCGTTTGAGAAAATGTTTGCCATAGACACATACTGAGAAAGTTTGGACTTCAGGTTCAGTCTGTCTCCCTCACCTGTCACAAGTTCAACTCTTCCCTTGCATTCATCAACAGCCTTAAAAAAAGCATCTATATCTGTGATATTCTGAACTTTCATTTTACATTCTCCTTCCTTTTTCTCTGCGTTTTTCCGATCAGGAACGGAACACACAATTCAGCGCCGCTCCTATTGCTATTATAACTTATTTCTTCCGGATTGCAATAAAATTTTCCCCTGATTCTGGTCGATCCGAATCTTTTTCTCCTTCAGAAGTTTCCCGACTGCACGCTTGAAAGCTGCCTTACTCATGCCGAACTCCGCCTTGATCCGTTCCGGATCCGCCTTATCGGTAAACGGCAGTTCTCCGCCGCTTTTCTCCATTCTGCCAAGGATCAGATTCGCGTCCGCGTCCAGCTGCTCCGGAATCTTTCCGCGCACGCTCAAGTCCAGCTTCCCGTCCGGCTTCACCGCAGTTACCCTTGCTTCCACTTCCTGGCCCGGATACATTCTTCCGTAGACTTCACGCCGGGGAATCAGTGCGGAATACATATTGTCGACTGCTACGAAGACACCGATATCTTTGTTTACCTCGTAGACCGTTCCCTTCACCATGTCATCTTTCTGATAAGGGGAATCCGTGCGGAGCAGCTGATAAACCTTCATCGTGGCGCAGAGTCTTCCGCTCTTGTCAATATAAAGACTGACCAGACAGCGGTCGCCCTTTTCCACCTTCACGGTCTGTTCTTTAAACGGAAGAAGCAGATCCTTCTCCAGTCCCCAGTCCAGAAAAGCGCCGACTCTCCCCACGTCAACTACATTCAGTACAGCAAGACCGCCCAGCGTAATTTTCGGCTCATGAGTGGTGGCGATCATACGGTCCGACGAATCCTTATAGAGAAACACCTCGATCGGATCACCCGCTTCAATTTCCTCGGGAACCTGTTTCTTCGGGAGGAGCACTCTCTCCTCGTCACTTCCAAGGTACACGCCGAAGTCAACGGTCTTTACTACGGTCAGCACCTGCTTTTCTCCTAACTTTAACATTTCTTTTTCTCCTTATATCTATGATGCTGATGGCAGCATCAGGTTTAAGTACCCTTATCCCATCATATTATTATGGGAGCAGCCTGTTGTCAACGTTCATCTGTCACATCTGCTGTCCGTCTGCCGCATCAAACAGGCTCATCTGGCGGTATTCCTCCTGTTCCGTCTTTTTCTGCGTACTTTTTCTCTGCGCACTTTCAACTGCAAGAATCCCCTCCGGTACTTTCTTCAGGAACTCTGATCGCTCTCCGGATGTTGTCAGAATCAGTT
>CALWBC010000016.1 GCA_944375755.1 uncultured Mediterraneibacter sp.
ATGATGATCGGGAAGAGGATCTTCTCCAGCTTGGAAACCGGACGAAGCTGCTCCATCTTGATCTTACGCTCTTTCTCAGTTGTCAGAAGTTTCATGATCGGCGGCTGTATGATCGGTACAAGCGACATATATGAATACGCCGCCACCGCGATCGGTCCCAGGATCGCCGTCTGTTCCAGCTTTCCGGCAAGGAAGATGGAGGTCGGTCCGTCAGCACCGCCGATAATGGAGATCGCCGCTGCGGCTCTGTCGGAAAATCCCATCGCCATGGCGCCCAGATATGCGGCAAAAATACCGAACTGCGCGGCCGCTCCGAGAAGGAAGCTCTTCGGGTTCGCAATCAGCGGTCCGAAGTCTGTCATCGCTCCGACGCCCAGGAAAATCAGGGACGGAAGGATGGACCATTCGTCAAGTACATAGAAATAGTAAAGAAGTCCGCCTGTACCGTTTGAAGCCTCTTCCGGAGAAATGATAATATCCGGATAGATATTAACAAGCAGCATACCGAAGGCAATCGGCACAAGCAGCAATGGCTCAAAGCCATGCCTTATTGCCAGATAGAGAAAGAGGCAGGCAACACCGATCATGATCAGGTTTCCCCAGGTCAGATTCATAAAAGCGGTCTGCTCTACCAGGTTCCCCAGTGTATTTGAAATATATTCCATTTGTCAAACCTCCTGGTGAGTAACTAGTTTAATGTAGCAAGTACCGCTCCTGCCTCAACAGCATCGCCTACTGCTACGTCAATGCTGGCAATGGTTCCTGCCTCCGGAGCCACAACCGGAATCTCCATTTTCATAGCCTCGATGACAACAACCGCGTCACCGGCCTGTACGCTCTGACCTACTGTAGTCGGAATCTGATAAACTTTTCCGGCAGCTCCTGCCTTCACCTGAATCTTTCCAGCGCCTGCAGCTTTCGGAGCCGGAGCCGGTGCAGCCTTCGGAACTGCTTTCGGAGCCGGTGCCGGTGCGGGAGCTGCTCCGGCACCCTTCTCTTCCACTGTCACATCATATACGTTTCCGTTTACTGTAATCGTATAGTTTTTCATTTTTGAATCCTCCTGATTATGATTAGATTAATTCCATTTATTTGATTTTCTTCTCTTGATTGATCTTACTACAAATCCGTCTGTTGAAGTTCCCTCGGAAGCCGCAATCGCTGCTGCGATCACTGCCGCCAGTTCCTCGTCATCAGATGCCGTCTCAACTGCGGGTTCCGCTGCCGGTACCGGCGCGGGAGCTGCTGTTTCCGATACCGGTTCAGCCTTGGATCCGCCGTGGAATTTCTTCTCGAGTACCGGGATGAATTTCAGCAGGTAGATAACAAATGAAAGGAAAATAAGTACAACGAATACCGTACCCATTCCGAGGATCGTATTCAGTCCGGCTTTCTGAAGGATCTCTCCCGTTGAATAGTCGGCGCTTACCGTAATGCTTTCCATATTCATTTTATCATCAAAGCTGAACTGAAGTTCTGCGGTTCTGTCAGCGAAAACCGCCTCTGTCGTAAGGTTGACACCTTCGTTCGTTGTCTTGGAGGTATATTCCCCTGAAACGGAAACAAAGTCACCGCACTCTTCTTCCGCTGCCTTCCAGGCATCAATCATAGTCAGGAAATTTTCTCCTGATACAGGTACTCCTGTGTTGAGCATTGTCAGGTCGAGTTCCAGTTCGTTCATATTTTCAAACGAATCCAGCTGCTCATCTGTCATTACGCTGAAATTCTGAATAATGAAATTGGCATACTGCTCAAGCTCTGACTGATTATACTGTATTTCGGACTTGCTGCATCCGGTAAAAGCAAGCACCAGGATGAGGACAAGTCCCAATAAACTGATCTTTTTCTTCACTTCGCCTCACCTCACTAAACCGTACCGTGTTTCTTGTCCGGCAGGTCCTCTCTCTTTGTGAAAAGCATCTCAAATGCCCCGATCACATATTTCCTTGTATCCGCAGGCTCGATGATTGCATCAACATAGCCGCGTCTTGCCGCTGATACCGGGCTGGACTGAAGATCTCTGTATTCAGCCGCTTTTTCCTTTAAAGTAGCCGCATCCGCGTCAGCATACATGATTCTGGCCGCAAGATCCGCATCCATCATACCGATCTCAGCTGACGGCCATGCGTAAACCATGTCCGCTCCGATGGATTTGCTGTTCATGGCAATATATGCGCTGCCGTACGCTTTTCCGGTGATTACGTTCACCTTCGGCACGGTTGCGTTTGCAAATGTGTATGTCATTCTTGCAACTGCTCTTGCCATGTTCTTCTCCGACTCTACCGTAGCCGCGAATCCGGCAACATTTGTCAGTGTGAGAACCGGAATGGAGAAAGCGTCGCAGAAATTTACAAAATCAATTGCCTTCTTGCAGCCGTCCACTGTAAGCGCGCAGTCGAAGGAAGCTTCTTCATTTCCATCCGCTCCGTATACTTTCGAACGGTTGGCAACAGCACCCACTGTCATTCCGTTAAGACGGATAAATCCGGTTACCATCTCTTTCGCGTAATCCTTCTTCATCTCACAGAAGATCTGATTGTCCGCAACCTGGCTGAGTACAACAGCCGGATCATCAACAGCGTTTGCAATATCAGCACATACACGGTTCAGATCATCCGTACATTCCTCGTAAGAAAGGTCATCTTCATAATTGGCAGGAATCATACATACGAGTGAACGGATCTGTCCGAGAATCTCGGCTTCTGTTCCGACACCGTCAACAAGGCCGGCTGTCTTGCTCTGATACTCGGCGCTGGAAGTATCGCATTTTGAAATTTCATTTCCTTCCAGAGCGTTCGGAGAGTTCACAAACAGTTTTCCTTCTGTTTTCTCCATAAAAGTAAAATCAGCCAGTCCGGGAACAACCGCCAGACCTCCGCCGCACATTCCGAAGATCGCTGCAATCTGCGGAACAACACCGGAAGCCATCGTCTGTTTGTAATACAGTTTTCCAAAAGCTTCCAGCGCATCTGTGGACTCCTGAAGTCTTAAGCCCGCGCAGTCGATCAGACCGATTACAGGCGCTCCCATCTTCATGGCCATATCGTAGATGTTCGCAATTTTTTTCGCGTGCATCTCGCCGATAGAACCATTGAGAACAGTGGCATCCTGACTGTAAACATAGACAAGATTGCCGTCGATCACTCCGTAGCCGGTAATGACACCGTCAGATGGAGTTTCCTTTTCCTGCAGGTTGAAATCCGTACTTCTGGCAGTAACAGCGCCGCCGATTTCAACAAAGCTGCCCTCATCAAGCAATGTGGCAATACGTCTGCTTGCTGAGTTTTCTGTTGCATTGTAGCTCATATTCTAGCCCTCCATATAATAAAATTTGTTTAAATAAACCAAAATTTCTGCCTATTCTAGTATATAACAGCGGTATGGCAATTTCAATTCAAAATTTGTCAGATTGTCGTTTTTTTTCACATTCCTGTTGATCCTTTTCCGGAAAAAATAAAGACAAAAACAGGTATTGACATCCGGAAAGCACAGCAAAGCAAAGCTGTCTATATGTTCTGCTGTCCGTTTTCCAGTCCTTTTCGTATCTTTCTCCAGAGAAAGACGGACAAGGCTACAGCAATATAATCCGTAACGGACTGGCCGAGAATAACTCCGTTCAGTCCGAACAGAGCTCTCAGAACATAGAGCAGCGGAATCAGTAGAATTCCCTGTCTCAGCACGGAAAGTACTGTGGCAGGAAAGGCATGTCCCACAGACTGCATGCAGTTCATATTGACAAAAAGGATTCCGATAACCGGCCCGGAAAGCATGTAAGCTATGAGCATCTTCACACCATACGCAATCACATCTGCATCACTGATAAAAAGCCCGATAATCGGTTCACGCAGGAGGAAATACAATACGGTTGCCAGAATTCCCGTTACCAGGCAGCATTTTTTCGTATATGATTCCACATCACGAAACCGTTTCACGTTGCCCGCACCGTAATTATAGCCGAGCATTGGCTGTACGCCGTTTGCCAGTCCCATCTGAAGAAATGTAATAAACATATTCGCCTTAAACACAATACCGATTGCGGCCACGGGATCATTGCCATATACAACAAGAAGCTGGTTCAGTATGATAGTGGAAACACTCATCAGCGCAGAGAAAATTGCCGTCGGAAGTCCGGAGGCACAGATCTTTGTCAGAATTCCCTCTTTAACGGTAAAATATTTCCAGTGAACGGAAAGAGAACGGCTCTTCCGGAGAAAATACCAGAGATAATAAATGCTTGCAAGGACATTTCCGATTGTGGTTGCAATAGCCGCTCCCGCTGTTCCCTGATGAAGCACGGAGATAAAGATCGGATCAAGTACAATATTCGCAATCGTTCCGATCATACTTCGATCATGGCCTCACGGCTGGATCCTTCCGCACGGACAATAAAACTTGCAGCTGCAGACCAGATTATAAACGGCGCGCCATAGGATATGTGAAAAGTGTATCCTCTGGCAAACTCATAAGTCTCCGCATTGGCGCCGAACAGCGTAAGAATCGGATTCATAAAGAGAATCAGAACTGCCGCGAACACAATGCCTACAATCAGAGACGCATATGTAACAAATGCCGAAGCATTCTTTGCTCTTCTGTCATCACGTGCGCCAAGCGCCATGGACAGCACGGCGCTTCCACCCATACCAAACATATTGGCAAACGCCATCATCAGTATAAAAATAGGGTTTGTCAGACTGACTGCAGCTACCTGCAGAGGATCCCCGGTCTGTCCGACAAAAAACGTGTCCGCCATGTTATATACAACAGTTACCAGGCTGCTGATCACGCTTGGTATCGCCATCTTCGCCACAGCCTTTGATATTTTCATTTCTCCCATCAGTACGTGTTCATCCATTTTTACAGTTCCTCCTCTTCCAGATTTTCCAGCATTCTTTCTGTAATTTTCATGAAACACTGTTTTTCTTCTTCTGTTATTCCCCGAAGCAGAATCTCCTCGGACCGGACAACTTCATCCCTCAGCGCGCTCCGAATCTTCTGTGCCTTGTCCGTAAAGACAATTTTCTTATATCGGCCGTCAGATTCATCCGGCACACGGATAATCAGTCCCTTCTTTTCAAGATGTTTCAGCGATTCGGTTGCCGTGGACGGTCTCAGTCCAAACTCCTGCTCAATATCCTTTTGATAAACATTGTGTCTCTCACTTTCTACCAGTATATAGTCAAGAATGTTTCCCATCGCCCCGGTAATCCCCAGCGTTTCCTGCGCACGCTTGGATCGCCTGCGCAGACGGTTCGAGATCCTGTTGATCATCTTTCCGGTTTCCATACGCTCTCCTCCCTGATCTGTTTTATAAATTACTTCGCTACCTAAGTATATTAAAACCAGTTGCCCTCAAATGTCAAGTTGATAAATTCTGTTTTTTCTGAGTGGGAACTTTTCCGGTTGCAAGTGATTTGGCTAATCGGAGGGCGCCGGGAAAGAGGAAGCTGTAACGCCATGCTGAGCCCACTCCTTCAAAGCTTCGAACGGATGTAACAAAAGCGACAGATGCGCGTGCAATGGCACTTCATCTGTCGC
>CALWBC010000017.1 GCA_944375755.1 uncultured Mediterraneibacter sp.
CCCAGCTTCCGGATGATGAGATCATAGAACTTTAAGGAGGAAAGGCTATCGTTATGAGTGAGATAAATATGTTGATGACTGTCACCAAGAGATCTGTAGGCCGCAGACTGCTGGCATGTTATGAGGAGATTGGTCTTTCTTCCACTCTGTGTACGCTGGCGCAGGGGACGGCAACCAGCGAGATACTGGATTACTTTGGTCTTGAAGTCACAGAGAAGATGGTAACCCTGACCGTGGTGTCGGATGACACATGGAAAAAGGTAAAACGGGAACTTGAAGACAGATTACAGATTGACGTCCCCGGCACGGGCATCGCGTTTCTGATGCCGCTGTCCAGTGTGGGCGGCAAGAAGGTGCTGCAGTTTCTGATCGACGGACAGAAAGTTGAAAAAGTAGAGGAGAGTGTCATGAAAAATACCAATTATGAACTGATCATCGTAGTCGCAAATCACGGGCACAGCGAAGAAGTGATGGACGCCGCGAGAGCGAAGGGCGCAGGAGGCGGTACCGTGATACACGCAAAGGGAACAGGGCTTGAGAGAGCGGAGAAGTTCCTCGGAGTATCCATCGCAGATGAGAAGGAGCTCATCCTGATCGTCGCAAAGGCAGAGATGAAAAATGCGATCATGAAATCTATCATGGATCATGCGGGGCTTGAGAGCAAAGCACGCTCTGTCGTCTTCTCCCTCCCTGTGACGGACACCGCCGGGCTGAGACTGCAGGAAATCCAGTGACAGGACGCTGTTTTAGAAAAAGTTCATTTGTATAACCTGCGTATCTGTACTATAATAAAAAAGCCGGATGCGTGCGCATTTTACAGGAAAAGTGCTGAAGGCTGACGGAGATTAATTGATTGCAGAAGGGATTTAATATGTCGGATCAAGATTTCATCATAGTGGATGAGGAAGATAAAGAAAAAGAGAATAACGGACAGGACAGCCTCTCTGAAGAAGGACAGAAGAAAGAGGTTGTTTCTTCTGACAACAGCAGAAAAGACGGCGATTCCGATAAGAAAGATGACGACGGATATGAGAAGATCTGTTTTATCTGCCACCGTCCGGAGAGCGTGACGGGGAAGATGATCGATCTTCCCAATAATATTACAGTGTGCCCGGACTGCATGCAGAGAAGCTTTGACGCCATGACCAACGGTTCTGTGGACTTGAACCGTCTGATGAATATGCCGGGCGTACAGTTCTTCAATATGTCGGATCTGGAGAACATGCAGCCGAAACCGCAGAAGATCAAGAAGAAAAAGGAAAAACCGAAAGAATTCCACAAGCTGGATATCAAGAACATTCCGGCGCCTCACAAGATCAAGGCAAAGCTGGACGAATATGTGGTGGGGCAGGAGTATGCGAAGAAAGCAATGTCCGTTGCTGTGTACAATCATTATAAGAGAGTAGCCACGGATACAATGGACGACATCGAGATCGAGAAGTCCAATATGCTTATGATCGGACCGACGGGAAGCGGAAAGACTTATCTTGTCAAAACGCTTGCGAGACTCCTTGACGTGCCGCTTGCGATCACGGACGCCACATCCCTTACAGAGGCCGGATACATAGGTGACGATATTGAGAGCGTCGTATCTAAGCTGCTGGCAGCCGCTGACAATGATGTGGAGAAAGCGGAACAGGGTATCATCTTTATCGATGAGATCGATAAGATCGCCAAGAAACGCAACTCCAATCAGAGAGATGTGAGCGGTGAGTCCGTACAGCAGGGAATGCTGAAACTCCTCGAGGGAAGCGATGTGGAAGTACCGGTGGGCGCCAACAGCAAGAATGCCATGGTGCCGCTGACCACGGTCAATACAAAGAATATCCTTTTCATCTGCGGAGGAGCTTTCCCGGATCTGGAGGAGATCATCAAGGAGCGTCTCCAGAAGAAGACTTCCATGGGATTTAATTCGGAACTGAAAGATAAATTCGAAAATGATAAGGATCTTTTATCCAAGGTTACAGTCGAGGATCTGAGAAAGTTCGGTATGATTCCGGAGTTCCTCGGACGTCTCCCGATCATATTTACGCTGAAGCCGCTTGATAAGGACATGATGGTCAAGATATTAAAAGAGCCGAGAAACGCGATCTTAAAGCAGTATCAGAAACTGCTTGCTCTTGACGAGGTGAAGCTGAACTTCGATCAGGGCGCTCTTGAAGCAATCGCCGAGAAGGCTATGGAGAAGGATACCGGAGCCCGTGCCCTGCGCGCCATTATCGAGGAATTCATGCTGGATATCATGTATGAGATCCCGAAAGATGACAGCATCGGCGAGGTCGTGATCACGAGAGAATATATCGAGGGAACCGGCGGACCGATCATACGGCTGAGAGGGCAGGAAGTGCCGCAGCTGGAGTAAATGATTATTAACGATTAATGAAAGGCAGTACAATGAGTAAATATTGTGCTGTCTTATTTTTATCATAAATGAAAAGCTTGATTGAAGCTGGGAAAAAGCCGATTTTTTTATAATATTATGTGCTGGATTTGTTTTATAGATATGAGTAGTATTAAATTATTATAAGAAAAAGAGGAGACGACATATGTCAAAGTTAAGCGATGAAATCAGGAAAATGTTCGGGGAGAGTGATCAAAAACGAGATGTGGGACTTAAGACGCCGGCAGGAATCATGAGATATGATGATATTATATATGGATCAAATAAAAAATGGCAGATCCTGGATGTATATAGACCTAAAAATAAAGAAGGAGAGTCCCTTCCAATATTGGTCAGTGTACATGGGGGAGGCTGGGTGTACGGGGACAAGGAACGGTACCAGTATTACTGTATGAGTTTAGCTGAGCAGGGGTTTGCTGTTGTGAATTATACTTATCGTCTGGGTCCGGAATATAAATATCCAGCGGCACTGGAGGATACCAATATGGTGTTTCACTGGATTTTTCAAAATGTGGAGAAGTATGGATTTGACAGCAATAATATTTTCGCAGTAGGTGACTCGGTAGGAGCAAATTTATTATATATCTATACGACAATGTGTACAAATGCTGATTATGCCTCAATGTATAATTTTCAGATACCGGATGGCTTTGTTCCAACAGCAATAGGATTAAACTGCGGCGCTTACCGAATAGAGATGGATAAAAATCCGGAAGACCTGACTACATTGATCATGAAAGAGTATCTCCCTGACGGAGGGACAACCAGGGAATTGAATCTGATCAATGCCATGAAATATATGAACAAGAATTTTCCCCCGGTATATTTAATGACTGCAAATGAGGATTTTTTAAGGGAACAGGCTCCTCTTTTAGAAAAAAAGCTGAAAGAACTGAAGATCCCATACAGATACAAGATTTATGGTACAGCAGAACATCCTTTGGGGCATGTATTTCACTGTGATATAAAGACGGAAGATGCACAAAAATGTAATATAGACGAATGTGAATTTTTTAGGGAAATTATGATGCGAAAGGGAAAAACAAAATGATAGAATTAGCAGATATTTTTCAGGATGGTATGGTACTTCAGTGTAATAAACCGGTATGTGTATGGGGAAAAAGCGCTCCTATGAAAGATGTTGTTGTGGAAATCCAGAAACAGCATGCTGAAACAACAGCCGATAAAAACGGTCATTGGCATTGTACTCTGTCGTCTATGAATCCCGCATACAGGGAGAACCTAATAGTGAAGACCGATGGAGAATGTATATGTATCAGAGACGTGGCAATTGGTGAGGTGTGGATAGCAGCAGGACAGTCTAACATGGAGTTCCCGCTGAAGTATGAACAGCATAGGATGGATGAAAAAGGAGAATTTTCAGAAAATATCAGATTTTTTGATGTGTCGAAGATATCTTTTGACGGACAGGACAAGATTTTTGATTATCATAAGGTCAACCGCTGGAGAAAAGCAGATCCCGAAGATTTAGACTATTTTTCGGCAGCAGGATATTACTTTGCAAAGGATTTATTTTGTGAGATTAATATTCCCGTCGGAATTATCGGATGTAACTTGGGAGGAACATTGGCTGAAGCATGGATGAACGAAGAAACTGTTAGAAGAGTTTCTCCAAACTGGTATCATTCGTTTATACAGCATTTTCAGGGAATGGACATGGCAGCATATTGGGAAAAACAAAGAACAGGCACATGGAATGACAAGGGAAGTCCGATCAATGACGTGAATGATGTTATCCTCCCGCATACATTGACAGAAAAAGAGTTCAATAAACTGCTTTTTGGGGACGAAAACAGTGAAAGTAATGATACGTTAGAGGCATTTGAGGGATGGAGTCCGGAAGCATTTCCGGGGACTCTTTATGAACATATGGTGCGAAAAATATCAGATTTTACAGTGAGAGGAGTTCTGTGGTATCAAGGGGAAAGTGATGATACCGATTTATCCCGTGACAGGTACGGAGAGATATTGACAGCATTGATCAATGATTGGAGAAAACTTTGGAATGATAAGCTCCCGTTTCTTGTAGTTCAGCTTCCGGGATTGGAAAACTGGGTAGGACTGGAAAATTTTGGCTATGAAATCATTCGCCAAAAGCAGCAGGATGTATCAGATCAGATGGAGGCAGTTTGGCTTTGTTCTATTTCAGACGCCGGGGAACGATGGGATATTCATCCTAAAAATAAAAAAACGGTAGGAAACAGGCTGGCACTACTTGCATTAGGACATGTTTACGGAGAAAAAATTCTTTGTGATGCACCAAGATGTACCCATGTAAAGCGGGAGAACAAAAGATTGATATGCGAATTTGAGAATGCGGGAACTGGGTTATGGATAGAAAATGGGAAAATATTACCGCTTCAGATCAGATCAGGGGGAAAAGATATTGCATTTGATGTGTCTGTAAAGGAAAATCTGTTAATTGTAGATCTTAGTGAAGAATATTCTGGCCGGATGCAAATAAGCTTTGCACAAGACAAATGGTTTCAGGTTAATTTATATAATTCAGCCGGAATTCCTGCACTGCCTTTCAAATATGAAATAAGATAAAGGAGATGTCAATGGATAAAGAGATAATCTGGAGAGCACGCTGGGTCAGCCTGCCGGATAGCAAAAGGGAACCGGATAAGCCGGTTCTTGACGCTGAGGGCAATGTGTTGTGTGTGCCGGCTGGCAGACCGCAGAGCGGATGCGGTTATCGGATCCGGAGAGAAGTGAGGATAAAAAAAAGAGTCAAAAAAGCAGAAGCTGCTGTTACGGCACATGGGGTATACAGTTTCTGGATAGATGGGAAGAAAGTAGGAAAATATGAGCTTACCCCAGAGCATACCTATTATCCGAATCAACTGCTGTATCAAGTCTATGATGTGACAGAACTGTTACCTGAAGGCAATCATGTATTTGCGGTACGCATGGCAGACGGATGGTTCATGGGGAGAATAGGATTTTCCGGTGAAGACTGCCAGTATGGAGATGAACTGGCACTGCTGTTTCAGATGCTGATCATATACGAAGATGGATCGGAGGAAATAATAGGAACAGACGGACAGTGGCAGTATGAGAAAAGTGCACAGGTTTCCTCTGATTTGTTTGTAGGTGAGTGTTTTGACGGGAGAAAGTATGAACCGGAATTTTATTATCCTGGGTATTGCTCAAAAAAATTAAAAAAAGTGTCTGAAATGACAGAAGGATATGATAATCTGAGAAGACAGAAGGATTGTCACATCGAGGTGATTGAAAATATACCGGTCTGTTCATTGTGGCAGGAAAATGAATGTATCATCGCAGATTTTGGAACAGTACTGGCTGGCAGGGTTTCTATGACATTTCAGGGAAGAAAGGATCAGGAGATACATATTCTGCATTCTGAAACACTGGATTCTGAAGGGCATTTTATAAAAAATATTTGCGAGCCGTATAAAGATCAGGAGGATATATACATATGTGCAAAAAGAGATACAGTCACTTATCATCCTGAATTTACATATCATGGATTTCGTTATGTAAAGATCGCAGGTCTGGACAGGAAAGATTTGAAAAACATTACGGCAGAAGTTATTGGCAGCCGGATGGACAGAACAGGATATTTTAAATGCTCTGACAGTAGGCTCAACAGGCTGCAGAAAAATATTTACCGTAGTCAGATAAGTAATATGATCTCCATACCAACAGACTGTCCTCAGAGAGAAAAAGCCGGATGGACAGGGGATGCACAAGTCTTTGCACAGACTGCATGCTTTAATCAGGATAATCTGCAGTTTATGAAACGATGGCTTGCAGATATGAGAGCTTTACAGAAAAATGATGGACAGATCCCGATTATCGTACCATACATAGAGGGATACCGGAGGGTATTTGAAGGAATCGACTGTTCTGCCGGGTGGAGTGACGCTTCGATCATTGTACCATGGGTCTTATATCAGGAGTATGGAGATATAAAAATTCTGTCGGATAACTATGATATGATGCGCAGATGGATTATGTATGTATACAGGACTTCCAGGACTTCCAATCCGGATAATATAGGACAGTGTGATAAAACAAGGAAGGAACATCTGAAATATATTTGGAATACAGGATTTCACTTTGGCGACTGGCTGACTCCAAGTGTCAGTATTGATCTGAAGAATGGTACAGTAAATATGATGCAGAGCGCACTGGAAACAATGGATATAGTCCCCACATTATTTTATTACTACAGTACCAGTTTGATGGAAATAATTGCCGGAATTCTCAAAAATGACAAGGATGAGAAATTCTTTTCCGAGCTGAAAAAAAGGATCAGAAAGGCTTTCGAATATGAATACATTGATGAAAATGGAAATATAAAAAGCAGATTTCAGGGAATTTATGTACTCGCCCTGTATTTTGACATTCTGGAAGAAAAGGAAAGGGATAAGGCAGCAGACAATCTGGTAAAATTGATCAAAGAAAATGGAGATAAGATGGATACCGGTTTTTTGTCCACCCCATATATTCTTGAAGTCTTGTGTAGTATTGGAGAAAAGGAACTGGCCTATCAGCTTTTATTAAATGAAGAATGTCCGTCATGGCTATATGAGATATCACAGGGAGCTACAGCTATATGGGAGTCATGGCAGGCAGTGCTTCCTGACGGAAGAAGAAGTCTGCTGTCTATGAACCATTACGCGGCCGGATGCGTAGGTACATGGATGTACCGGCATCTTGCAGGGATACAATGCGCAAAAGAGGGTTACAGGAAAGTAATCTTTTCTCCGGGTATGCGGAGTCCTCTTAACTGGGCTTATGGTATGCATAAATCCGTGAATGGCAGGATTATATGTATGTGGAGTAGAATAGGAGCTAATATAACGATGCGGATCGCTGTGCTGAAAGCGATTGAGGCTCTTTTAAACATAGAA
>CALWBC010000018.1 GCA_944375755.1 uncultured Mediterraneibacter sp.
GCGCCTATGCGAGACTTCTGGAAGGGAAAATGATTCTGGAAAAACCGGATGGAGTGAACAGTACACTTGACTTAATGACGGAAGAGGGAAGAAAGCAGGTGATCATTTCCGCTCTGCGTCTGAAGGAAAAGGGGGCTCAGGTGATTGCACTGGCATGTACGGGGCTTGCCACAATCGGGATTGCGGGAGAACTGGAGAAGGCTGCGGGAATTCCGGTCATTGATCCGGTGATCGCAGAAGGACTGTTTGCATATTATGAGAGTATCCGGTAGATTTTGTCGAACGATTTCCGACTGAAAAAGTTCTAAGAAGATAGTCTGTCTCATACATTTAGTAGTGACTCAAAAATACCGAACAGAGGAAGGGAGAACTACAGATTATGTCAGATAAGATTATTGAGAACAACCAGGTAACAGTCATAGGAGCAGTGGTTTCAGAGTTTACATACAGCCACGAAGTATTTGGAGAAGGATTCTATATGGTAGATATCCTGGTAAAGAGACTGAGCAGTTCAAATGACAGGATTCCTGTAATGGTGTCGGAACGTCTGCTGGATGTGACGCAGGATTACAGAGGACAGTGCGTTATGGTGAATGGGCAGTTCCGTTCCTACAACCGGCACGAAGAGCAGAAGAACCGGCTGGTGCTTTCTGTTTTTGCCAGGGAAATTGAATTTATTGATGAAGAGCCTGACGGAGCGCGGACGAACCACATCCTTCTGGAGGGGTATATGTGTAAACGGCCGGTTTACCGCAAAACACCTCTGGGGCGGGAGATAGCGGATCTGCTTCTGGCCGTGAACCGGCCTTACGGAAAATCAGATTATATTCCCTGCATCTGCTGGGGAAGAAATGCCAGGTATGCGTCCGGGTTTGATGTTGGAGAACATGTGAGAATTCTGGGCAGGATTCAGAGCAGAGAATATGTGAAAAAGCTCTCGGAGACAGAGACTGAAACAAGGACCGCTTATGAGGTGTCAGTGAGCAAACTGGAGTGCCTGGATGAGTGACGGAACGCTGTATCGGAGCGGACTGTGCTGAAAAATGATCATTGTTAAAAGGATATCAGATGTTGAGATTCGGTCTCGTATATGATATCCTTTTTTATATGCCGGGAAAGTTTTCGGACCTTCCCGAAAGGAACTTTTCGTTCCGCAGAACATAATAAAGAATAATTAGTAACGGTCAGGAGGATAAGAGTCATGATAAAAATGATGATGCACGGATGTAACGGGAAAATGGGAAGAATGATTACAGAGATTGTCAAAGGTGACGAGAATGCGCAGATTGTGGCCGGAGTGGATAAGTACACGGAAGTACCTAATGATTATCCGGTTTTCGATTCCATTGAAAAATGTGATGTGGATGTGGATGTAGTGATTGATTTTTCCAATGCTGGAGCTGTCGATGCTCTGCTTGACTACTGTCTGGCAAAAAAACTTCCGGTTGTGCTGTGTACAACAGGACTTTCGGAAGAACAGCTGAAGAAGGTTGAGGATGCGTCAAAGGAGATTGCCGTTCTGAAATCCGCGAACATGTCACTTGGAATCAATCTTCTTATGAAACTTCTTCAGGACGCGGCCAAAGTGCTCGCTCCGGCCGGGTATGATATCGAAGTTGTGGAGCGTCATCACAACCAGAAGCTGGATGCTCCGAGCGGAACTGCGCTTGCTCTCGCGGACTCTGTAAATGACGCCCTTGGAAATGAGTATCATTATGTATATGACAGAAGCCAGGTGCGTCAGAAGAGAGATAAAAAGGAGATCGGAATCTCAGCTGTCCGCGGCGGCACGATTGTCGGACAGCATGAGGTGATTTTCGCCGGTACGGACGAAGTGATCGAGTTCAATCACACTGCATATTCAAGAAGCGTGTTCGGAAAAGGAGCGGTAGAGGCAGGCAAATTCCTTGCCGGTAAAGAAGCCGGAATGTATGACATGAGCGATGTGATCGGCCTGTAATCCGCGGAAAAATGCATAGATGAATCCTCTGCCGGAGGGGAACAGGAGGAAACGGGAATGAAAGAACTCAAAACCAGATATCTGGAGCTTCTGTCCGATCTGTATCCGACGATAGCGGCGGCAGCGACAGAGATTATCAATCTGCAGGCAATTCTGAATCTGCCGAAAGGGACGGAACATTTTCTGACGGATGTGCACGGGGAATACGAAGCATTCTCTCATGTGCTGAAAAATGGTTCCGGATCTGTCAGAAGGAAGATTGAAGATGTCTTTGGAAATACGATGAGCGCAAGGGACAAAAGATCTCTTGCAACACTGATTTATTATCCGAAAGCGAAGATGGATCTCGTCAAACAGACGGAGACAAACATGGAAGACTGGTACAGGGTTCATCTTTATCTTCTGATCGAGGTGAGCAAACGGGCGGCAAGCAAATACACCCGATCCAAGGTGCGCAAGGCGCTTCCCAGGGATTTTGCCTATGTGATCGAGGAACTGATCACGGAAAAGTCGGGGGTTCAGGACAAGGAATCCTATTATAATGAAATTATTTCCACGATTATAAGAATCGGCCGCGCGGAAGAGTTTATCTGTGCCATTTCCGAACTGATACAGCGCCTGGTGGTGGATCATCTTCACATTGTGGGAGATATCTATGACAGAGGGCCGGGACCCCATATCATTATGGACAAGCTGATGACATATCATTCTCTGGATATCCAGTGGGGCAACCACGATGTGCTCTGGATGGGCGCGGCAGCCGGGCAGGCAGGATGCATCGCCAATGTGATCCGCATCTGTGCCCGGTATGGAAATCTGGATATTCTGGAAGACGGATACGGAATTAACCTTCTCCCGCTGGCAACCTTTGCGCTGCGTACATATGGAGATGATCCGTGCACCTGTTTCCAGCTGAAAACGGAACACAGGGATTCGGAAGAGATGCGGATGAATCTGAGAATACATAAGGCGATCTCCATTATTCAGTTCAAGGTGGAGGGACAGATCATCCGAAGACAGAAATCCTTTCATCTGGAGGGGCGGGCGCTGCTTCACAGAATCAACTATGAAAAGGGAACGATCTGTCTGGATGGAAGGGAATATCAGCTTCTCGACACCAGTTTTCCCACGGTCGATCCCGGAGATCCATATGCGTTAAGCGAGGAAGAACAGGAGATAATGGAACGGCTGGAGAAAGCGTTTGTCAACTGTGAGAAGCTGCAGCAGCATATGCGTTTCCTGCTGGCCAAGGGCAGCCTGTACAAAGTATACAACAACAACCTGCTGTATCACGGCTGTGTCCCTCTGGAGGAGGACGGCAGTCTGAAGGAGACGGAGATATATGGAAAGAGATACCGCGGCAGAGAACTTTATGACACGCTGGAAGCCTATGTGAGAAAAGGATTTTTCGCGCTGGATCCGAAGGAGCGCCAGGACGGGAAGGATATCATGTGGTATATCTGGCTCCATCCGGATTCACCGCTGTTCGGCAAGAATAAAATGGCCACATTTGAGCGGTATTTTCTGGCGGAGAAGGAGACGCATCTGGAGAAGAAAAATCCATACTATTCCTACATAGAAAATGAAGAAGTGATTGACAATATCATGAGGGAATTCGGACTGAATCCCGAAATCGGGCATATTGTCAACGGACATGTCCCGGTAAAGAGAAAAGACGGAGAGAGTCCTGTGAAATGCGGCGGAAAGGTGATGGTCATTGACGGAGGCTTCTCGAAGGCATATCAGAAACAGACCGGAATTGCCGGGTATACTCTGATATATAATTCCTACGGGCTGCTGCTTGTGGCCCATGAACCGTTTGAGTCTACAGAAGCGGCGATTGCAAAGGAAAAGGACATTCACTCGGAAACCATGGTGGTAAAGCGGGTGCTGAAGCGTGTCCTCGTGGGGGATACGGATACGGGCAAAGAGCTCAAAGAGCAGGTGGCGGATCTGGAACGCCTGCTGGCAGCATACCGGAATGGTGAGATTACGGAAAAACTTTAGACAGAAAATATAAAGGTGATTAAAAGATGGAGAAAGAACAACTGAAAATGACGGAAGAGACATCAGAGCCGTTACAGATCTACCTGCGGGAGATCGGTCAGATCCCTCTTCTCGAAGAAGGAGAAGAAAAAGAGCTGGGAAAACGGATCGCCGCGGGGGATGAGTCGGCCAGGAAAAGGCTTGCGGAAGGAAATCTGAGGCTGGTTGTTTCTCTTGCAAAGCATTATACCGGGCGGGGCATTCAGCTGCTGGATCTGATCCAGGAGGGAAATATGGGACTGATGCGCGCGGCCGAAAAATATGATTATACGAAGGAAAACCGCTTTTCCACCTATGCGGCCTGGTGGATCAAGGAAGCCATGCAGAGAGCCATTGACCAGCAGTCCAGGGAGATCCGTGTTCCGGTGCATGTGGCGGAAAATATGAAGCGGGTACAGAAGGCGGCGAAAGAACTGCAGCAGACGCTGGGACGGGATGCCACTCCAGCGGAGATCGCGCAGAAACTGGGCAATCAGACAGAGGATGATGTGAAAAATATTCTCTCGTATCTTCAGAATCCGGTTTCCCTGGAGACACCTGTAGGGGAAGACGGGGAGAACAGTCTGGGCGATATGGTGGAGGACAGAAATGAAGCGACACCGGAGGAGGCCATGAATGCTCTGGCGGAACAGGAAGAAGTGAAAGAACTTCTGGGAAGCTTAAGTGACAGGGAACAGCAGGTCATCCGGCTGCGGTACGGACTGGGAGATGAGAAGACGCATACCCTGGAGGAAATCGGGGAGATTCTCGGAGTGACCCGCGAACGTGTGCGGCAGATTGAGTCCCGCGCGATGGAAAAACTTCGCAAAAAAGCAAAATAAAAACTCCCGGACGCATAAATATTGAAAATATGCAGATAGTATGCTTACAACAATATTTATGGAAAGGGAGACGATCTTATGAAAAAATTGAAAAAACTGCTGCTGCTTATGACATGCAGCTTTATTCTGCTGGGGACAACTGCGTGCGGGAGTGAAAATAATGCGGACAACAAGGCGGATCAGTCTGCAACAGACAGTGACAGAACCGATAAAGACGGAACGGACCGCGATAAAACGGATAGTGACAGAAATGATATGGAAGACAACACCATGAACGACGCGACAGAGGGTGATGGAATCCTAGATGATGCTGTGGACGATGTGACCGACGGTGTGGACAAGGTGACTGATGATGTGACGGACGGCGTGGATAAGGCAGCGGATGAACTGACGGAAGACAACGGAGCCCGGGAAGATATGCAGGAGAACCGTTAGGCGGACAACAGGAAAGAAGGACGCCACAGAGAGAAAAAAGCAGCATAACAGAGAAAAGAAAACTGCCGCAGATGCGGGGAAGAACCCGCAGAATGCGGCAGTTATGGTTAGAATCATACGGGAGGGCGTGTAAAGATGAAATTCAGGCCATGTATTGATATACATAATGGAAAGGTAAAACAGATCGTAGGAGGAAGCCTCTGTGATGAAGGGGATCGCGCTTCCACTAATTTTGCCTCTGAGCTGGGAGCGGATTACTATGCGAAGCTGTACCGGAAGGATCATCTGAAAGGCGGGCATATTATTCTGCTTAATCCGGCAGGGTCGGAGTATTATGAAGCGACCAGGCAGCAGGCGCTGAGAGCCCTTGCCGCTTATCCCGGAGGAATGCAGATCGGCGGCGGGGTGAATGACAGGAATGCCGCCGGATATCTGGAAGCGGGAGCAAGCCATGTGATAGTGACTTCTTATGTCTTCCGGGACGGTATGCTGGACATGGAACATCTGGACCGGCTGGTGAGCGCTGTGGGCAGAGAACACATTGTTCTGGATCTGAGCTGCCGGTTGAAAGACGGGGAGTACCGTGTGGTTACCGACCGCTGGCAGAAGTTTACGGAACTGCGGCTGGATCACCGTACGCTGGATGAACTCTCCGGTTACTGTGATGAATTTCTGATTCATGGAGTAGATGTGGAAGGAAAACGTTCGGGAATGGAAGAAGAACTGGTACGTCTGCTGGGAGAGTGGAACGGGATTCCTGTTACTTATGCAGGCGGCATTGCGTCACTGGAGGATGTGGAACGGTTCGGCAGCCTCTGCGGCGGCAGACTGGATTACACCATCGGAAGCGCCCTGGATCTGTTCGGCGGCAGCGTGCCATACCGGAAGCTGGTCAGTTGTTAACAAATCATGAATTTGTTGAATTACATACAAGATAGTGCTAAAATGGAAAACGTAAGTGGCATCGGGAGAGTATGCCGGTGCGGAACTTATCTTGCGAAATTTATATAAGGAGTTAATTACAGATTATGGGTATTATAGAGAAGATTTTCGGCACCCACAGCGAGAACGAGCTGAAGCGGATCTATCCGATTGTCGACAGAATCGAGGCTCTTGAACCGGAGATGAAAGCTCTGTCCGACGAGGAACTGCGCGGCAAGACCCGTGAGTTTAAAGAACGTCTGGGTGAGGGCGAGACGCTGGACGATATCCTGCCGGAGGCATATGCGGTAGTCCGTGAAGCTGCCTATAGAAGCCTTGGAATGCGTCATTACAGAGTACAGCTGATCGGAGGAATTATCCTTCACCAGGGCCGAATCGCCGAGATGAAGACCGGAGAAGGAAAGACCCTTGTGTCCACGCTCCCTGCCTATCTGAACGCTCTGGAGGGAAAAGGCGTCAACATCGTTACGGTCAATGATTACCTGGCCAAACGTGATGCCGAGTGGATGGGAAAAGTACACGAGTTTCTCGGACTGACAGTCGGGGTTGTCTTAAATGGCATGGACAACGCGGAACGCCGGGCGGCATATGGATGCGACATCACGTACGTGACAAATAATGAGCTCGGATTCGACTATCTGCGTGACAATATGGTTATTTATAAAGAACAGCTTGTGCAGAGAGGCCTGCATTTTGCCATTATCGATGAGGTTGACTCTGTTCTGATCGATGAGGCGAGAACGCCTCTTATTATTTCCGGACAAAGCGGAAAATCCACGAAGCTTTACGAGGCCTGCGATATTCTGGCACGCCAGCTGGAGCGCGGAGAGGCAAGCGGTGAGTTCTCCAAGATGAACGCCATCATGGGTGAAGAGATCGAGGAGACAGGTGACTTTATCGTAAACGAAAAAGAGAAAACCGTGAACCTGACTGAGGACGGTGTGAAGAAAGTAGAGCAGTTCTTCCATATCGAGAACCTTGCGGATCCGGAGAATCTGGAGATTCAGCACAATATTATCCTTGCGCTGCGCGCCCATAATCTGATGTTCAAGGATCAGGATTATGTGGTGACTCCGGAAGGGGAGGTCATGATCGTAGACGAGTTTACCGGACGTATTATGCCGGGACGCCGTTATTCCGATGGACTGCACCAGGCCATTGAGGCAAAGGAACATGTGAAAGTGCGCCGCGAGAGCAAAACGCTGGCGACCATCACATTCCAGAATCTGTTTAATAAATTCGAGAAAAAGAGTGGTATGACAGGTACGGCTCTCACTGAGGAGAAGGAGTTCCGCGATATTTATGGAATGGATGTTGTGGAGATCCCGACCAATGTCCCGGTGCAGAGAGTGGATCTGGAAGACGTTGTTTATAAGACGAAAGCGGAAAAATACAAGGCAGTTGTGGAGGAAGTAAAGAGGGCCCATGCGACCGGACAGCCGGTGCTGGTCGGTACAATTACCATCGAAGTCTCCGAACTGCTCAGCAAGATGCTGAAAAAAGAAGGCATCCCGCACAATGTGCTCAATGCCAAGTATCACGAGCAGGAGGCGGAGATCGTGGCGGATGCCGGCGTTCACGGCGCAGTGACGATTGCCACCAACATGGCAGGACGTGGTACGGATATCAAACTGGACGATGACGCGAGAGCAGCGGGCGGACTGAAGATTATCGGTACGGAGCGGCATGAGTCAAGACGTATTGACAATCAGCTCCGAGGACGAAGCGGACGACAGGGAGATCCGGGAGAGTCCCGTTTCTATATTTCACTGGAAGATGACCTCCTGAGACTGTTTGGTTCCGAACGTCTGATGGGCGTGTTTAACGCGCTTGGAGTGCAGGAGGGCGAGCAGATCCAGCACAAGATGCTGTCAAATGCCATTGAGTCGGCGCAGAAGAAGCTGGAGATGAACAACTTCGGTATCCGTAAGAATCTGCTTGAGTATGACCAGGTAATGAATGAGCAGAGAGAGATTATCTACGCTGAGCGCCGCCGTGTGCTTGACGGGGAGAGCATGCGCGATACAATCTATAATATGATCACGGAATATGTGGAGAACATTACGGACCGCTGCGCGCCTGCGGATACGGATTCGGAGAACTGGGACATCAAAGGCCTGGATGTGAATCTGCACAATGTGATTCCGCAGATGGAGCTCCCGACAGAGAAAGAGTGTCAGGATATGCGGCAGAAAGAGCTGAAGCATCTCCTGAAGGAGCGCGCGGTCAAGGCGTATGAGGCGAAAGAGGCGGAGTTCCCGGAGGCAGAACAGTTAAGAGAAATCGAGCGTGTTGTGCTTTTGAAGGTAATCGACGCAAGATGGATGGATCATATTGACGATATGGATCAGCTGCGTCAGGGAATCGGCCTCCAGGCTTATGGACAGAGGGATCCGCTTGTTGAATATAAGATGACAGGCTACAACATGTTCGGCGAGATGACGAACATGATCGCGGAGACAACAATCCGTACCCTGTTCAACATCCGTGTGGAGCAGAAGGTTGAACGTGAGGAGGTAGCGAAAGTTACCGGCACAAACAAGGATGATACATCCGTGCGCGCGCCGAAGAAACGGGCGGAGAAGAAGATCTATCCGAACGATCCGTGTCCGTGCGGAAGCGGAAAGAAATACAAACAGTGCTGCGGAAGGAAAAAGGCCGGCTGATCCCGGCGTTGTACGGCAGCAGAAAATAATATTAAGGCAGGTGATTAAGGTGGTTTTATTAGATGAATTAAAGTCAAGACTGACTGCATATGAAGAACCGCTGAAAGATTTGAGGGATTCACTTTGACGTCGCGTCAAAGAAACTTAGAATAGAAGAGCTCCAGAAGAGACTGGAGGAACCGGGGTTCTGGGATGATCCGGAAGTCTCCCAGCAGGTGATGAAGGAACTGAAGAATCTGCAGGACTCCGTAAAACAGATAGAAGGACTGTGCTCGGATTATGAGGACATGATGCTTCTGATAGAAATGAGCGAAGAAGAAGGCGAAGGAGATACCGCTCAGGAGATCGAGGAAGAGCTGAAGCAGTTCGAAGAGACTTTTGAAGAACTCAGAATCAGCACACTTCTTACCGGTCCGTATGACAGGGACAATGCCATTGTAACGCTTCATGCCGGTGCCGGCGGAACCGAGTCCTGTGACTGGGCAGGCATGCTTTACCGCATGTATACCAGATGGGCGGAAAAGAAAGGTTATGACGTGGAGGTGCTGGATTATCTGGAAGGCGATGTTGCCGGAATCAAGGGCGTTACTTTTGAGGTAAAAGGCGAGAACGCTTACGGATATCTCCGCTCAGAGAAGGGCGTGCACCGTCTTGTCAGGATTTCCCCGTTTAATGCCGCGGGAAAACGGCAGACTTCTTTTGCTTCCTGTGATGTGATTCCGGATATTGAAGAGGATATCGACATTGAAATCAATGACGATGATCTGAAGATCGACACATACCGGTCAAGCGGCGCGGGCGGACAGCATATTAACAAGACATCATCCGCGGTCCGCATTACCCATCTGCCCACCGGTATTGTTGTTCAGTGCCAGAATGAACGTTCTCAGCACATGAACAAGGATAAGGCGATGCAGATGCTCAAATCCAAGCTGTATCTGATGAAACAGCAGGAACAGGCGGAAAAAATGTCGGATATCAGAGGAGAGGTCCGGGATATCAATTTCGGAAATCAGATTCGCTCCTATGTGATGCAGCCATATACACTTGTAAAGGATCACAGGACCAATACAGAGGTCAGCAACGTGAACGCTGTAATGGCCGGGAATATTGATCCGTGTATCAATGCTTATCTGAGCGCGGAGACGGAAAAACCCGCGGATCAGGAGTAAGGTGTCTGAAAATCAGAAAGAAAAGTACAGAAAGGAAGAAGGCAATGGTTAACATAGCAGTAATGGGATACGGCACGGTGGGATCCGGGGTTGTAGAGGTTATTAACACAAACGGTGACATCATCAATCAGAGAGCGGGAAATGAGATCAATATCAAATATGTACTTGATCTCCGCGATTTCCCGGACGATCCGATTCAGGAGAAGATCGTTCATGATGTGGACGTGATCATCAATGATCCGGAAATTAAAATCGTAGTTGAGGTAATGGGAGGTATTGAGCCCGCGTACACTTTTACAAAGAGGTGTCTGGAGGCGGGAAAAAGCGTTGTTACGTCCAATAAGGCGCTTGTAGCCAAACATGGAGCGGAACTGCTTTCAATTGCCCGTGACAGGGAACTCAACTATCTGTTTGAGGCAAGCGTGGGAGGCGGAATCCCGATTATCCGCGCGCTGAATTCCTGCCTGACAGCAGATAAGATTGAAGAGATTACCGGTATTCTCAACGGTACAACGAATTACATGCTCAGTAAAATGTTTTACGAGGGCGCGGATTATGATGAAGTGTTAAAGGAAGCCCAGGACAACGGTTACGCGGAGCGCAATCCGGAAGCAGATGTGGAAGGATACGATGCATGCCGAAAGATTGCCATTCTTTCTTCCCTGATCTCCGGTCAGCAGGTGGATTTTGAAGACATCTATACCGAAGGAATCACAAAGATTACGAAACAGGATATGATGTATGCGAAGAAGCTGGGGATGACAATCAAGCTTCTGGCGTCAAGCAAGCGCCATGGCGATCATCTCCATGCGATCGTTGCTCCGGCGATGATCAGCAAAGAGCACCCGCTGTACAACATAAATGATGTGTTTAACGCAGTTTTCGTGCATGGAAACATGCTTGGTGACGCCATGTTCTACGGAAGCGGCGCCGGAAAGCTGCCAACGGCAAGCGCGGTTGTTGCCGATGTTGTGGATGAGGCGAAACATCTCAAGAGAAATATCATGACAATGTGGAAAAATGAGAAGCTTACTCTCCTTCCGATTGAGGACACATGCAAGAAGTTCTTTGTGCGTATCTCGGGAGACGCGGATTCCCGCAGGGAGGAAGTTGAGAACGTATTTGGCCCGGTAACAGTTGTTACCGCAGACGGACTGAACGGTGAGTTCGGTATTGTCACAGATGTGATGAGCGAAGGTGAATATAAGGAGAAATCCGCGCAGATCGATGGTATTCTTCATATGATCCGCATCGAAGAACAGCAGGCAGAAGACTGAGGAGGAGAAGATGAAATATATCGTTGTCTTATGTGACGGAATGGCAGACGAGCCGCTGGAAGAGCTCGGAGGAAAGACGCCTCTGGAGGCGGCTGCGACTCCGAATATGGACCGGCTGGCAAAGGCTTCTGAGATCGGAATGGTGCGCACTGTGCCCGAAGGGATGGCTCCGGGCAGTGATACCGCGAACCTGTCCGTGATCGGGTATGATCCGAAGAAATATTATTCCGGGCGTTCCCCTCTTGAAGCGCTGAGCATCGGTGCTGAGATGGGAGATACGGATGTGTCTTTCCGCTGCAATCTCGTAACTCTTTCTGAGGAGGAAGCGTGTTATGAGGATCGGAGAATCATTGACCACAGCTCGGATGAAATCCCGACAGAGGAGGCGGCGGTCCTTGTAAAAGCACTGAGTGAGGGGCTTCAGAGGGATGGCTATCACTTTTATGTGGGAACCAGCTACCGCCACCTTCTGATTCAGGAAAATGGAACGGTCGTAGAACTGACTGCTCCCCATGATATACTGACGAAAAGGATCGGCGACTATCTTCCCCAGGATGAAGTGCTGCGCGGAATGATGGTGAAAAGCTATGAGATTCTCAAAAACCACCCGATCAATGTGAAGCGCCGCGCGGAAGGAAAAAATCCCGCCAATTCCGCCTGGTTCTGGGGCGCGGGAACACGCCCGGCACTGACTTCGTTTGAGGAGAAGAACAAAGTGAAAGGCGCGATGATTTCCGCTGTGGATCTTCTTAAAGGGATCGCTGTCGGAGCGGAAATGGATAATATAATTGTGGAAGGCGCGAACGGCGGTCTTCATACAAATTACGCGGGAAAAGGAAAAGCCGCAGTCAAAGCGCTGACAGAAGACGGTTATGACTTCGTGTATGTACATATCGAAGCCCCGGATGAGATGGGACATCAGGGCAGCACAGAGCATAAGATCGAGGCAATCCAGTACATTGACGAAAATGTGATCGGCCCTGTGACGGACGCGCTTTCCCAGGCAGGCGTTGATTACCGGATGCTCGTCATGCCGGATCACCCGACTCCGGTGAGAGTCCGCACCCATACATCAGACCCGGTTCCGTATATGATCTATGACAGCACCGCTCCGGTTGAGGGGAAAGAGACCTACTGCGAGCGGACAGGAAAAGAGACAGGAGTGTTCCGGGAGGAAGGATACAGACTGCTGGATCACCTGCTGGGGCGCGAAATCTGAGTTTGACTGACGCTTTGGATTGGATGGACAGTCCGAGAACTGCGGAATAGAGATTGCAGATCCGTATTCAAAGGAAAGGGGCATTGTCTTTTGCTCCGCTCCATGACGTAAGAAAAACTAAGAAATCTGACAAATGACTAAAAACAACAGGGCAGATGGGCAACTCGTTACACTCAGACAATCCCATATGCCCTGTTAACGTGATTGTGCCAGATTTCAAGTTTTTTAACGCCATTCCGAAGTCGCCAAATCCAATGCCCCTTTCCTTTGAAAAGCGTTTCAGACTTATATTCTGCAGTTCTCTGCGTTCTTCAAATCGGAAGAGTCAGAGCAAATGAAGATTTCGCAAAAGCATGAGCACAGTCGGAAGGGTTTTGTCTGGCTTTTTAATCGCAAGTTTTCTATTCCACAAACTTGGATTTACAGGAGGTTTAACATGGATTATAAGAATGCAAAAGCACTTTTTGAACAATACCTGGACGGATATGACCGGAATGATGACAAGGTGAGGCTCAAGATTGTCCATACATACGGAGTGGTGAAGCAGAGTGAGGAGATCGCGAAGCGGATGGGGCTTTCTGAGGAAGATACCGAGCTGGCGCGCATGATTGCTCTGCTGCATGATATTGGGAGGTTTGAACAGCTGAAACGGTTCGACAGTTTCCTGCCCGAGACCATGGATCATGCCGCATATGGCGTTAAAGTACTGTTCGGCGATGGGAAAGGCGGGGAGGAAGGCGCGGAAAACAGCGGAATGATACGGAAGTTCCTGCCGGAAGATACATGGGATGATATTATACGCACCGCGATTGCCAGACACAGTGATTTTATTCTGGAAGGGATTGAGGATGAACGTACGCTTCTTCACGCCAGACTGATCAGGGACGCGGACAAACTGGACAACTGCAGGGTGAAGCTGGTGGATGATCTGGAGACATTTATGGGGGCATCGGCGGAAGAGATCGGGAAAACGGAGATATCTCCGTGGGTAAGAGAAGAAGCGCTGGCAGGACACAGTATCCTCTCTTCGGACCGGGTGACGCCGATGGATTACTGGGTGTCATACCTGGCTTATTTTTATGATCTTAATTTCAGGGAAAGCCGTGATATTGTCAGGGAGAATGATTATGTCAGGAGAATTATCAGAAGGATTCCCTATACAAATCCACGGACATGTGAGACGATGGAGCAGCTTGAGAAGAATCTGTGCGTCTGGTTTTCGAGTGACATGGATTAAATGGCTGTGCATACTGCAAGAATATGCTGCAAGAATATAAAGCTGCCCTATTGCGGAAGCGAGGGGGAAAGGTATAGAATAAATGGGTGATATAATATCGAAATATTGCATGAAAGTGAGGAAAACGACATGGAAAAATATCTTGGAGAGAGTATTCCCAAACTGGGATTCGGTCTGATGCGTCTTCCAATGAACGGGGAGAAAATTGACGTAGAGCAGACAAAAAAGATGGTTGACAAGTTTATTTCAGAAGGTTTCTGCTATTTCGATACAGCATACGGATATAATGACGGCGCATCGGAGGCAGCTGCGAAAGAGGCGCTTGTAGACAGGTATCCAAGAGAGAAATTCCTGCTTGCCACGAAGCTTCCGGCGTGGGCGGGCGCAAAGAGCAGGGAAGAAGCGGAGCAGATGTTCTACACTTCCCTTGAGCGTACCGGCGCAGGTTATTTTGATTTCTATCTCTTACATAACCTCGGCGAGGAGAGGACGCATTTCTTCGATGATTATGATATCTGGAACTTCCTTCAGGAGAGGAAGAAAGAAGGCCTGATCCGTCATCTCGGTTTTTCCATGCATGACAAGGCGGACGTACTTGACCGTATCCTGACAGAGCATCCGGAGATGGAATTCGTACAGCTTCAGATCAATTATGCTGACTGGGAAGATCCGACCATTGAATCAAGGAAATGCTATGAAGTTGCGAGAAAACACGGAAAACCGGTTATCATCATGGAGCCGGTGAAGGGCGGCACCCTTGCCAATCCTCCGAAAGAAGTGACGGATATTCTGAAAACTGCTGATGCGGAAGCGTCACCGTCATCCTGGGCGATCCGTTTCGCAGCATCTCTGGACGGCGTAATTACTGTTCTTTCAGGCATGTCCAATATGGAACAGATGGAAGACAATACATCATATATGAAGGAGTTCGCCCCGCTGAGTGAAGATGAGCAGAAGGTCATTGCAAAGGCGAGAGAGACATTTAATTCCTTCCCGAAAGTTCCCTGTACGGCATGCGCGTACTGTATGAAGGGATGCCCGAAGAATATCGCGATTTACGGAACATTCCAGGCTGTGAATATTTACAATATGTATCAGGACCTGGAGGGCGCGAAGGGCAAGTATACATGGAATACAGAAGGCCATGGCTGGGGAAAGGCATCGGAATGCATCAAATGCGGAAAATGCGAGACAGTCTGTCCGCAGCACATTAAGATCAGAGAGGAGCTGGAGAAAGCAGCCGCTGTTCTGGAAGGCTGACTTAGCGGAAGGTTATTTTCCTGGAAGGTTAGTTTCCCGGAAGGTTAAGTTTCCAGAAGGATGATTAAAAAAACTGCATGTATTGAGACGAATGATCAGCATTCGAAAAAGGATTCTCAATACATGCAGTTTTTATTTCTCTGTGACTGCCCTTGTGGACTCCCTGACTTTCAGATCCGCGTGGAGAAGCACGGTTCCGATGGACACTCCGTTTAAGAGGCTGCTCAGGGCATAGTAACCGCTTTTCCCAATTTCGATCCGGTCCTGCCGGACTGTGGTGAGGGGCGGAGATGTATAGGGGCTCATCGGAATGTCATCAAACCCGATGATGCTGATATCGCGCGGCACCTGAACACCCATCTGCTGGCACTGGGTGATCGCAGCGCTGGCGAATGTATCCTGACAGCAGATAATCGCGGTCAGACCCATGTCGAGAAATCTGGGGAGATGTTTCTCCATACATTCGGACAGGTAGTAGGAGCAGCCGGCATAGGACGGATCTGTTTTCAGTCCGTGGTTGTGCATGGCCTGGAAGAAGGCCTTGTGGCGCACCTGCATAATATATGAACCGAGCGCGCTGCTCAGATATCCGATCTTCTGATGCCCAAGCTTTTTGAGATGTCCGACCGCCAGGTCCATCCCCTCATCATTATCAATTCCCACATATGCTGTCGTTGGGTTCCCGATGATATGGTTGTCGTAGAGAACGGCAGGTGTGCGGCTTGTTCGGAAATCTTTCATCCATGGCTCCCCGAGGGAGAGTCCGAGGAGGAAAGAACCGGCATAATCGTTCTGGAGCATGAATATATCGTAAGAGATTTTCCGCTGAGTGGACACGTCGATGGGGACTGCTTCAACTTCATATCCCGCAGGTTCAGCCATCTGGCGGAATCCCATGACAATATCGTAGGCAAAATGATGAGGCTTTTCATATTGTATATTATCCTTCTGGACGATTACGCAGAGTTTTTTCGCAGATTTCTTATAGCGCCGCAGTTTGGTATACCCGAGTTCTACGGCTGTCTCGAGTACTTGTTTTTGTAATGTTTCGCTGATATCGGGGGCATTGTTGAGCGCTTTTGATACGGTTCCCTTGGAAATCCCCAGTTTATCAGCTATATCCTGAATTGTTGTCATTACTTTTCCCTGCTTTCCTGAAAAATACCCATTAAAATTATTATATAAAAAAAGAAGTGTGAAATCAATGCTGTGGAAATGATTTAGAATTGTTTCGTAGCGTAGATTTGATGAAGTTAAAGATGGGAAAATGCACAAAAATAAATCGAAAAATTATACATATTTTACAAAATGAGAGAAATCATATAATTTATAATTGACGATTTTGGTCAAAAAGACTATCATATGAATTAACGAAACAATACGAAACTATCATAAAGGAGGATGAGATGATGAGAAAAAGAGCGGTATCCTTGCTTCTTGCCGGCGTTATGACGCTGGGACTCGCTGCGGGCGGGCTGACAGGCTGCGGCAGTTCAGGGAATGATGGAGCGGAAAAAGTCCGCCTGATGGTCTGGTCGCCTTCGGAGGATCAGTCGAAAGACAGCGGAGAGTGGCTGCAGACGTGCTGTGAGGCATTTGCGGATGCGCATCCGGAGTGGGACATTACCTTTGTCTATGGTGTTATGGATGAGGCGAGCGCAGGAGAACAGGTGGCGCAGGATCCGGATGCCAGTGCAGATGTGTTCATGTATGCGAATAATTCGCTGGAACCAATGAGAAACGCGGATGCGCTTGTGAGGTTTGGCGGAAAGTACAGGAAACAGATCGAGGCAACGAATTCACAGGATGTGCTGGACACGCTGATTATGGACGACAATCTCTACGGAATTCCGTTTACAACAAACCTCTGGTATATGTACTATGACAAGAGCGTTTTCTCAGAGAAAGATATCAAGAATCTTGATACCATGCTGGAAAAAGGCGTTGTATCATTCCCGTTTGTCAATTCCTGGTATCTTCCGGCGTTCTACATCGGAAACGGATGTACGCTGTTCGGCGAGGATGGAAAGGATGAGGCAGCCGGCGTTGATTTCGGCGGTGAGAATGCGGTAGAAGTTACGAATTATCTGATTGACCTCGCACAGAACCCGAACTTTAAGATCGATGACCTGGGATCCGGTATCGCCGGTTTCCGCGATGGAAGCATCAACGCCATGTTCTCTGGTTCCTGGGACTCGAATGCTGTCAAAGAAGCGCTGGGAGACAATATGGGCGTGGCAGCTCTTCCGACTTATACGTTAAACGGCGAGGAAAAGCAGATGTACGCTTATGCGGGAACAAAAGCCATCGGTGTGAACACTCACAGCGATTACATGGTTCAGGCCATTGAGCTTGCCATCTGGCTTGGAAATGCAGAGTCACAGCGACTGCATTATGAGCTGAGACAGGTTGTGCCATGTAATACGGAACTGCTTCAGGAAGAAGATATTCAGAAGGATGAACTGGTTATGGCGCAGAATACAACGTTCAGTGACACCTCGATTATCCAGCCGCTGGTCAACCAGATGAATAACTGCTGGACACCTGTGGAGAACATGGGAAAAGGAATCCGTAACGGAAGCGTGACTCATGAGAACGCGCAGGAGCAGACCGAGCAGATGAACGAAGCGATGAACAGCGACGGAATATCTTAAGGAGGGAAAAAGGATGGGAATTATGAAAAAGAAAATCAATGAATTTCCGACTCCGTATACCTGCAGAAATGCCATAAGTAAAGGCGGCATGGAGACGAAGCTCTCCATGGTGCTGATGGGGGTTGGAAATATTGTGCACGGGCAGATCGTAAAAGGTCTGATTTTCCTGGCAGCGGAAGTGGCATACATTGCGTTTATGATTGCAGCGGGAGTGAGCTGCATTGCCATGCTTCCTTCCCTGGGATCCGTGGAGCAGGAAGAAGTGTGGAATGAGGCGCTGCAGATTTACGAGTATACGAAAGGGGATCAGTCGATCCTGATTCTCCTCTACGGAATCGCTTCACTTCTCATTACATTCCTGATGGCGTGTACATGGGTATGCTCCCTGAGGAGCGCATACAAGGCTGAGTGTCTTGCAAAAGAGGGAAGGCATGTCAACAGTTTTGTGGAAGATTTAAAGACACTTCTTCACGAAAACCTGCAAAGACTTCTGATGACGCCGCCCATGATTTTCATCGTTGCATTTACGATCCTGCCGCTGATCTTTATGATCTGCATGGCGTTTACGAATTACAGTAAGATCGACAGCCACCTGGTTCTGTTTGACTGGGTAGGGCTTGAGAACTTCAAGACATTGTTCGATTCCAGCAGTATTCTGGGAAGTACCTTCTGGTCTGTGCTTGGATGGACACTTGTGTGGGCGTTTTTCGCTACATTCTCCAACTATATTTTCGGTATGATTATCTCGCTTATGATCAACCGGAAGGAGACGAGAGCAAAAGGATTCTGGAGATTCTGCTTTGTTCTCTCCTGTGCGGTGCCGATGTTCGTATCCCTCCTGATCATGAGAACCATGCTTCAGCCTGAGGGCGCGATCAATGTGCTTCTGAGAAACCTGGGGCTGATTGCTTCGGATGCAAGCCTTCCGTTCTTCACGGATCCGACATGGGCGAGGGTGACTGTTATTATGATCAATATCTGGGTTGGTGTGCCGTATACGCTCCTGCAGCTCACCGGTGTGCTTCAGAACATCCCGGCTGAGCTCTATGAGGCAGCAAAGGTGGATGGCGCGAATGCGGTTCAGATCTTTTTCAAGATCACTTTGCCGTATATGCTGTACGTGACAACACCTTATCTGATCAGTACATTTACGGGAAATGTCAACAATTTCAATGTCATCTATCTGCTCTCGGGCGGAGATCCTGTTACGGATATGGGGGCGACGGCAGGAAAGACAGACCTGCTCGTTACCTGGCTGTACAAGCTGACAGTAGATAAACAGTATTATAATATCGGAGCCGTTATCGGTATCCTGACATTCATTATCCTTGCAATAGGAGCTCTGTTTACATACCGCCGCAGTAAATCATACAAAGAAGAAGGAGGGTTCTAGGCATGACTGGAAAAAAGATACATTCTGCAAAGAAAAGACGTTTTATCAACAATACGATTGTGCATACGGTTCTCGCGGTGCTTGCGGTTATCTGGGTATTTCCGATTGTCTGGGTCATCCTGACAAGCTTCCGTGCAGAGAAAGGTTCCTATGTATCCACCTTCCTGCCGCAGTCCTATACACTGGATAATTATATCAGGCTGTTTACGGATACATCGATACTGAACTTTCCGCAGATGTTTATGAATACGCTGTTTATTGCGATCTGCTCCTGTATCCTGTCTACATTTTATGTGCTGGCAGCTTCCTACTGCCTGTCCAGACTGCGCTTCAAGCTCAGAAAACCGTACATGAATATGGCGATGATCCTTGGACTGTTCCCTGGATTTATGTCCATGATCGCTGTATACTTTATCTTAAAGGCAATTGGTCTGACAGAAGGAAATCTGATCAAGCTGGCGCTGATTATGGTTTATTCGGGAGGAGCGGCCTTAGGTTTCCAGATCGCGAAGGGATTCTTCGACACGATCCCGCTGGCTGTGGATGAAGCTGCCCTGATCGATGGCTGTACAAGATGGCAGATCTTTACGAAGATTACCCTTCCGCTGAGTAAACCGATCGTTGTTTATACAGTTCTTACCTCCTTTATGGGCCCGTGGCTGGACTTCATCTTCGCAAAGGTAATCTGCCGCGCGAACTCTGACCAGTATACGATCGCCATCGGACTTTGGAGGATGCTTGAGAAAGAATACATAGACAGCTGGTATACCTGCTTTGCAGCGGGCGCGGTGCTGATCTCGATTCCGATTGCAGCGCTGTTCCTGTATATGCAGAGGTACTATGTGGATGGACTGTCCGGAGCGGTCAAAGGTTAATCACTGCGATGGGGCGAAAAGGCGTATCTGTACCGTGCGCTTCAACGCTCCCGCAGCTTCAACTAGTTCACGAATCTGTAACGCGAATGAGATGAGCATAGAAGGCTATACTCATCTCATTCCCTAACAGCTTCGGAACGGATTTTCCGCTGCTCCCGCTTAACTTCCGCTCCCGGCACAGATACGCCTTTTCTCGGCGCAGCCGGCGGAAAAAAGTTGGATAGTTTGGCAGTGATTCTCCGCCTCGTCCGCTTAACTTCCGCTCCTGATACAGATGCAGCCTGTTCTGGCTCATCAGGGGGCGAAGGGGGCAGTGTTCCGATGGGGGATGCTCCCGGCACAGATACACCTTTTCTCGGCGCAGCCGGCGGGAGAGATTGAGAGATGGGCGGTGCGGCGGAGTTTTTGAGAGTGTTTTGAGGGTTGGGAGATTGGATATTGGAGAAAATATATAAAAAAGAAATAATACATAATGAGGGACATGGTTTATGAAGAGTGCACTAGAATGGAAAAAGTATTATTTGACCCCGGAATTCCGGGAGAAATATTTTTATAATGGAGATGATTTAGGGGTGAGCTGTACGGACAGCGGGACTTCCTTTAAGCTTTGGAGTCCTTCGGCAGACAGTGTCACCCTGAATCTGTATCAGGATGGAAGTGAAGGCGAAGCGTTCCGGCGTATTATGATGAGTCCGGCAGGATCCGGGGTGTGGAGCTGGGGGACGGAAGAATGTCTCCACGGCGTATATTATGACTACACGCTTATGATTGACGGCGAAGTTACAGAGTCTGCGGATCCGTACGCGAAGGCGTGCGGGATCAACGGGCGGCGCAGCATGGCTGTGAACCTGCGGAAAACAGATCCGGAAGGCTGGCAGCAGGATCAGGCGCCCCGGAAAGGGCCTGAGCAGATTATCTATGAGCTTCACGTAAAGGAATTCTCCTGGGATGCTTCCGGCGGATTCCCGGAAGAGTACAGGGGAAAATATAAGGCGTTTACCTGTGAAAACACAACGCTTTACAATGACGGCATCCATCCGACAGGGCTGAAATACCTGCAGGATCTTGGCGTCAACTATATCCAGATCATGCCGGCTTATGACTACGGTTCAGTGGATGAGGCCGGAAGGGACACAGAATTCAACTGGGGATATGACCCGGTGAATTATAATGTTCCGGAGGGATCTTATTCTACAGATCCGGCCCGCGGCGAGGTACGGATCCGTGAGATGAAAGAGATGATTCAGTCTATCCACAAGCAGGGGTTCCGTGTTATCATGGATGTGGTGTATAATCATACTTATTCGCTTGACTCCTGGTTCCAGCGCACAGCGCCCTGGTACTTCTACCGTGTTTTTGATGACGGGAGGATCTCCAACGGATCAGCGTGCGGAAACGATGTGGCGAGTGAACGGGAAATGTGTGCGAAATATATCCTGGAATCCGTGCTGTACTGGACGGAAGAATATCACATAGACGGATTCCGGTTTGATCTGATGGGGCTTCTGGATGTGGGGCTTATGAACCGGATCAGACGGGAACTGGATGAACGCTACGGGAAAGGGGAGAAGCTGGTATTTGGTGAACCGTGGGCTGCTGCGGAAACTGCCATGGAAGGAGACGCTGTGCCGGCTCTGAAGAAAAATATCGCTCTGCTCGATGAGAATATCGGAATGTTCTGTGATGACACAAGGGATGCGGTGAAAGGATCAGCGCTCAGGATCCGGAGACCCGGTTTCATCAATGGTGCGGAAGGAAAAGAAGATGACATTATCCGCAGTGTGACTGCCTGGTGCGGCCCGGCGGAGAAAAATGCTTCCCGCCAGGTTTCCTATGGGGTAAAAGCGCCGTCTCAGGTGATTACTTATGTGTCGGCCCATGATAATCAGACACTCTGGGATAAACTGGCAGAGACACTGCCGAAAGCAGGGGAACAGGAGCGGATGCGGCTGAACCGTATGGCTGCAGCACTTTATATGACCTGCCAGGGAACATTGTTTTTGCTGTCAGGGGAAGAGTTTGGACGGACAAAGGACGGGATGGAAGATTCCTTCAACGCGCCCATTGCCCTGAACCGGCTGGACTGGAAGAAGGCATGGGACAACAGGGCGCTGGTTGAATATTACCAGGGACTGATTGCGCTGCGCAGCCATCTGCCCGGACTGTGCGATAAATCGGCGGACGCTGCGGAACGGATCCATGATATCAGCAAATCGGACGGCACGGTGAGCTTTATGCTGGACAACCGGACAGAGGACAGAGCACAGGAGGAAAGCCCGTGGATGAAGCTGAAGATCATCTATAACAGCAGCAGGATGGAAAAAGATGTGTCTGTAGATGACGGAGACTGGGTCGTTTTGTGCGACGGGGAAGACAGCAGACTGTGGCAGACACCGCACAGAATCAGGAACCACACGCGGGTGTGTCCGCAGAGTGTGCTTGTTCTGGGAAAATTAAGTGACAGGAAGGCAGTATGACTATGAGATGGATTTACGGAAAACAGGACTGGAAGACTTATGAGAGAGGTCAGGAGAACTGTTACCTGATGACAAACGGACTGGGCGGTTTTTCTTCCATGACAGTGACAGGTTCTGTGTCACGCAATGACCATTCTTTTCTTATGGCATGTGTGAAAGCGCCGAACAACAGATACAATATGATCCACCGGCTGAGGGAATCGCTGCGGCTTGGCGGCAGGGAGTATATGATTTCCTCTCAGGAATTTGCTGACCGGGAAAAGGAGGAGGGCTGCCGGTATCTTTCCGCATTCACCTATGAAGATACTCCGGTCTGGAGATTCCATGCGGATGGAGTTGAGATCGAGAAGGAGGCGGCGCTCGTGCAGGGAAAGAACCGTGTCGCTCTCTGTTACCGGATATCGAACCGCACGGGAGAGGATGCCTGTTTTACCGTTGTGCCATTTTATCAGTTTGTGCCGAAAGGAGAAGATCTGAAACCGGAGCAGGAATTTACCCGCAGAGAGAACCGGATTGAGAGCTGCGGTTTGAGCCTTGCTGTGGCGACAAATGGAGACAATGCGGATATTCCGGAATGCACGGAAACATATTATTATTCCTATGACGCCTGCGATGGACGGCGGGAGACCGGACAGGCGAAGGCTTGCCACGAGATCAGGATGGAGATCCCTGCGGGACGGAAGAGAACGCTGGCGATCGTTTGGTCGATGGACGGAACAGAAGCGGATGCGGCTGAATTCGAAATATCCGGTTCCGGAAAATCTGATTCTGCAGATGCGCTTAGACTGGCGGAAAATGCTGTTTCCGGTCTGAAAGATTACAGGGAAAATCTGGCTGCAAGGGCAGGTTTCCGGGATGAGACAGCGGCGTTCCTTGCGAAAAGCGCGGATCAGTTTATCTCTCTTCGGGAATCGACAGGAGGCAAGACCATACTGGCAGGGTATCCGTTTTTTGAAGACTGGGGAAGGGACACCATGATCGCCTTGCCCGGCGTGTGCATCAGCACCCGCAGATACGAGGATGCAGAATCGATCTTAAGAACGTTTGCCCGGTATGAGAGAAACGGACTGATGCCCAACCTGTTTCCGGAAGGGAAGAGCGAACCGATGTATAATACCGTGGACGCGGCTCTTCTCTTTATTAACTGTGTATGGCTCTACTATCAGGCAGCGGATTCGGTAGATTTTGTAAGAGAAATGTACCCGGTCATGGAACGGATCATCCGCGCATACCGGAAGGGAACCGATTATGGAATCCGCATGGATGAGGATGGACTGATCCGCGCGGGCCAGGGGCTTGATCAGGTGACATGGATGGATGTGCGGGTGGGAGAAATCCTTCCCACTCCCAGACACGGGAAGCCGGTGGAAATCAATGCCTACTGGTACAATGCCCTTCGGATTATGGAGAAGCTTGCCGTCCTGGTCGGATGTAACAGGACGGAACAGGCCGAGTACGCGCAGCTTGCTGAAAAAGTGAAACGCTCATTTACAGAAAAATTCTGGATGGAAGAGAAACAATGCTTAAGAGATGTTCTATCCGGCGCAGAAGCGGATGAGCAGGTAAGGTGCAACCAGATCTGGGCGGTTTCTATGCCGTTTACCATGCTGGATGAGAAGCGGGAGAGACAGGTGGTTGATACGGTGTTTGAGAAACTCTATACACCTTACGGGCTCCGGACTCTGGAAAAGGATGACCCGGAATTTCAGCCGTTCTACGGAGGAGAAGTTTTAAAACGGGACCTGGCATACCATCAGGGGACTGTATGGGCTTATCCGCTGGGAGCGTATTATCTTGCGTATCTGAAAGTAAACCACTACAGCGGGAGCGCGGTGAGAGAAGTGCGCGCTCAGCTGGAAGTGATGAATTCCGCACTGCGGGAGGGATGTGTCGGCCAGCTCCCGGAGATTTACGACGGTGAGAATCCTGTTTCCTCAAAAGGGTGCTTCGCGCAGGCGTGGAGTACAGGAGAGATCCTGCGGGTGTACGAAGCACTGGAGCGGGACAAAGATTCTGCAGGTTTATGAAGGGCTGGAGTGAGGTGCGGATCCTGCAGGTGCGTTACCTTACGTTTCGAAAAGAACATGATGACAGAAAACATGTTGTTGATATAAAGGAGATACATTATGGAATTTGCAGCAGTATATCACAAGACCACGGAGCAGATGAGCTACCCGCTCAATGAAAACGAACTGGTTGTGAACCTGAAGACAGGATATGACGTAAAGCAGGTGTTTATCATACAGGGAGATCCCTATGAGGCGGGGATCATGGGCGGAAATGAAGTGTGGACAGGGCACCGGGAGGAGATTGTCTATAAGAAACGTCTCCCTCATCAGATCTGGTGGACCACAACTCTGACTCCGCCCTATAAGAGGTGCAAGTATTACTTCGAACTCCATACGGACAGCGAGGTATGGTACTATTTTGAGGACGGTTTCCTCACGGAAGAGCAGGTAAATATGCCGGGAAGGCTTCTTCAGTATTTCATCGTGCCCTGGATGAATCCGGCGGATGTAAACCGGACGCCTGAGTGGGTCAATGACACAGTGTGGTATCAGATCTTCCCGGACCGGTTCTGCAACGGGACGCCGGAGAAGAATGGACCGGATGTCCTGCCCTGGCAGACAGGTCCGGTAACAAACCGGGAAAAATACGGCGGCAATCTGGAGGGGATCCGGCAGAAGCTGCCGTATCTGAAAGAGCTTGGAATCACCGGGATCTATCTGAATCCGATTATGAAAGCAGAGTCAAACCACAAGTATGATACAACGGATTACCGGGAGATCGATCCTTCTTTCGGAGATGATGAGACAATGCAGCGCCTTGTGTCGGAGGCCCATGACAAGGGGATCCGGGTCATGGTGGACGCGGTATTCAATCACTGCGGAGGAAAGTTCGGTCCGTGGCTGGATGTCTGCGAAAAAGGACGGGATTCAGAGTACGCCGACTGGTTCATGGTACAGGACTGGTCCCAGATCGGGAAAAAGGCGGATACACGGGACGGACGGTTTTATTCTTTTGCCTTTGCGGACTGGATGCCGAAACTCAATACCAACAATGAAAAAGTGATCGGGTATTTCTGTGATGTCTGCGGAGAGTGGGTCACAAAATATGACATTGACGGAATCCGTTTTGATGTGGGAAATGAGGTGTCCCACCGATTCCTGAAACGAATCCGTGAGCATCTGAAATCCCTTAAGCCGGATATCTATCTCCTCGGTGAGATCTGGCATGACGCCAGTCAGTGGCTGATGGGCGATGAGTATGATTCGGTGATGAACTATCCGCTGATGAGCGGAATCCATGATTTCTTCCTGGATCAAACAATGGATAAAAAAGAGTTTGAGTACATGGTTAACCGTTGTTATACTATGTATATGCAGCAGAATAATAACGTGCTGTTCAACCTTCTTGATTCCCACGATACGGAACGTCTGATGAACCGGTTCCATGATCTGGATATCTTTTACCAGCAGCTTGCCGTGTTGTTCACTCTGCCGGGCAGTCCGTGTATTTACTATGGCACGGAAATTGCCATGGAGGGCGGCTTTGACCCGGACTGCAGAAGATGCATGCCCTGGGACAAGATCGGGACAGAGGAGAACAGGGAGAGGATTTCGCTGATGCAGGAACTGATTCACATGAGAAAGACAGAAGAAGCCTGCCGCAGTCTTTATTTCCATTTCCCGAATAAATATCAGAATCCGAGATGCGCGGAGTACATCAAGATCGATTCACAGAACAGGAAGATTGAAATCGTCTTAAACTGCTCGGAAGAAGATGTGGAGACAGGGATGGAAGGAGAGATTCTGTTCGCGCGGAATTTTGATCAGGGAATTTTGAAGAAGAACGGTACCCTTGTGAGGAGGATTATGTAATGAGTGACAGCAGAGAACAGAAGTGGTGGAAAAACGCAGTCGTCTATCAGATTTATCCGAAAAGTTTTCAGGATTCAAACGGAGACGGCGTGGGAGATATCCGGGGAATTATCAGCAGGCTGGATTATCTGAAAGATCTGGGGATCGACGCGGTGTGGATATCTCCGATGTACTGTTCCCCGCAGAATGATAACGGGTATGATATTTCCGACTATCAGGATATTGATCCCATGTTCGGTACCCTTGCGGACATGGATGAACTGATCGCGGAGGCAAAGAAACGGGGGATCCGGATTATTATGGATCTTGTTCTTAACCACACATCGGATGAACACCGGTGGTTTCAGGAAGCGAAGAAGAGCCGGGAGAATCCGTACCATGACTATTATGTGTGGCGGGACGGTGAGCCGGGAGTGTACCCGAATGAGATGAAAGCTACGTTTGGCGGACCTGCCTGGGAGTGGGTGCCGGAAGTGGAACAGTATTATTTCCATCAGTTTGCAGTGGAGCAGCCGGACCTGAACTGGGAGAATCCGAAAGTGCGCCGGGAGATCTATGATATGATTCTCTGGTGGATGGATCGGGGCGTGGGCGGATTCCGACTGGATGTGATCGATCAGATCGCAAAGGAACCGGACAAGAAGATTACGAACAACGGACCAAGACTCCATGAATTCCTTCGGGAACTCAGCAGGGAGACATTCCAGAAAGGGGATCTCATCACGGTGGGAGAGGCGTGGGGCGCTACACCGGAGATTGCGAAGCTCTACAGCAATCCGGACGGAAGCGAGTTCTCCATGGTGTTCCAGTTTGAGCACGTTGGTCTGGATCAGGAAGAGGGAAAAGAGAAATGGGATCTGGCGCCGCTTTCCCTTGTAAAGCTGAAAAGATGTCTTGCTAGATGGCAGAGAGAACTCTATCAGACCGGGTGGAACAGTCTGTTCTGGGATAACCACGACCTGCCGAGAATTGTGTCCCGCTGGGGAGATGACGGGGAATACCGCGTGGAGTCGGCGAAGATGCTCGCCCTCGTTCTCCACGGAATGCAGGGAACTCCGTATATCTATCAGGGAGAAGAGCTGGGCATGACAAATGTAAAGTTCCATGACATCAGTGAATATCGTGACATTGAGACAACGAACATGTATGATGAGAGAATTTCCGAAGGATATGCGAAAGAGGACGTTATGCATTCCCTCTACGCAAAGAGCCGGGATAACGCGCGCACGCCCATGCAGTGGAATGACGGGAGAAACGCCGGCTTTACCACGGGTACCCCCTGGATCGCGGTCAATCCAAACTATACAAAGATCAACGCCGGGGCTCAGGTAAATGATCCGGATTCCGTATATTCTTTCTATAAGAAACTGGTTCATCTCAGGAAGGAGCAGCCGCTGTTTGTGGACGGAAAGTTCCGTCTTCTGTACGAGGATGACGAACAGATCTTTGCTTATACGAGAGAAGATGAGGAGGCGGAAATGCTTGTTTGTGCCAACTTTACGGGAACACCGGTATTCTGTCCTGCCGTAGAAGAGTGGAAGGACGGGGACATGCTTCTTCATAACTATCCGGGAGAACCTTCGGCAGAGCTGAAACCGTATGAGGCGGTACTGTATCTCAGGAAAAAAAGGAATTGAAAAATCTCCACAGGGTGCTATAATGGATTGCGGTCGGAGGGATCAGAAATGAAAGAGGAAAACAAATCTGAGATCCGCCAGCATTTCCTGATGGCAGTCTGCGGCGGATTTTTTGGCGGTTATGCTATCTTCGGACGCATGGCAACATTCGGTTCCGCTCAGACAGCAAATCTGATTGAGCTGGTAGGGGATGTGCTCGGAAGAAATATTACGGACGCGCTGCTTCGGATCGGTGCTCTTGCGATTTATGTGGGAGCCATGGTTCTGTTTACCGCGCTTCGGAAGAAGACAACGCTCAATCTGAAATATCTTGTTGTTCTGATTGAGGCGGCAGCAGCTTTGGCGCTTGGATTTTTCCCGGAGAATATGAGTCCGATCCTGGCGGTATACCCCATATTTTTTGCGATGTCATTCCAGTGGTGCGTGTTCAAGGGTGCTGCCGGATATGGATGTTCCACGATCTTTTCCACGAACAATGTGAAGCAGACAGTGCTCTCTTTTTCCGAGTTTTTCATGACGGATGCGGAAAAAGAAGAAGAAAGGCGGGAATATCTTCGGAAAGGGACTTTTTTCGGGACAACGCTTCTGTGCTTCCACAGCGGTGTGGCGCTTGCCTTTCTGGGGCTGCAGATGTTCGGACTTCGCGCTGCGTGGTTCAGCCTGATTCTGATTTTTGCCGGACTGTGCGCGGTGGAAGCTGAGAGCGGACTTCTGACCGGATGGCTGCGCAGGGCCGTGCGTGTAGAGGAACAGATTGAGATGCAAAGTGAACGGATGACGGAATATCCGGATAAATAATCAAAGAAGACAGGAATATCAGTTGTTCGGATCGGTGAATTATGGGTTGACATATAACATAAGGCTGAGGTAGAATAACCGATGTAGATAAAGAAAGCATTGATGAGGAAAGTAAGCTTACCGCGCTTCTCCAGAGAGGAATCCGCTGGCTGTGAGGATTCTGTGGCGGGTATGACCGAAGACCACCTCGGAGCGGCCTTAATCAGGCACGGTGATACCGTTATCATCACATGAATTAAGATGGTTTTCCATGGAAAACAAGCAGGGTGGAACCGCGGGCTGATTTGTCCGGCCCTGCATGGAGTGTTTCCGTGCGGGCATAGATTCAGATAAACAGAGACATTCCGGACGGAATGTCTTTTTTCTTTGGGCGATACGCCCGGAGGACGACTGACGTGCTTGCACGAGCGGGCATCCTCCGGGCAACGGTCATCGAGCGGCAATGCCGCGAGATGAGCGAGGTATCGCGGTGATCGGATAGGGGAAGGAATCTTCCCCTGTCCGATTACTGCCGCCCGTGCAGGAGAAAAGCAAGAGAATAAGGAAAGGAAGCAGGAAAAATGAAAGTTACATTAAAAGACGGATCTTCAAAAGAGTATCAGCAGCCGTTGAGCGTGTATGAAATTGCGCAGGATATCAGTGAAGGGCTGGCGAGAGTTGCGACGGCCGGTGAAGTAGACGGAGAAGTAGTTGATCTTCGTACGGTTGTGGATCATGACTGTGAGCTGAATATACTGACTTTTAACGATGAAAAAGGAAAGGGCGCATTCCGCCACACGGCATCCCATATCATGGCGCAGGCCATCAAGCGCCTCTATCCGGAGACGCAGCTGGCTATCGGACCGTCTATTGCAGACGGATTTTACTATGATGTGGATCGCGAGACTCCGTTTACTGCCGAAGATCTGGAGAAGATCGAGGCGGAGATGAAGAAGATTGTCAAGGAAAATCTTGAGATCAAGCAGTACACAATGCCGAGAAACGAGGCAATCGAGTACTTCAGAGAGAAAAATGAGCCGTATAAAGTAGAGCTGATCGAGGATCTGCCGGAAGATGAAACTATCAGTTTCTATTCCCAGGGTGAATTTACCGATCTCTGTGCAGGACCGCATCTGATGACAACGAAGCCGGTTAAGGCTTTCAAGCTGACAAGCCTTGCGGGTGCTTACTGGCGGGGGGATGAGCACAACAAGATGCTTCAGAGGATCTACGGAACCGCATTCCCGAAGAAAGCGGAACTGGAAGAGTATCTGAACATGATCGAGGAAGCAAAAAAACGTGATCACCGAAAGCTCGGAAAAGAGCTGGGCCTGTTCATGATGAGAGAAGAAGGCCCTGGATTCCCGTTTTTCCTTCCGAATGGAATGGTGCTGAAAAACACGCTGCTTGACTACTGGAGAGAGATTCACCGCAAAGCCGGATATGTGGAGATCAGTACTCCTATTATGCTCAGCCGTCACCTCTGGGAGACATCCGGACACTGGGATCACTATAAAGAAAATATGTATACAACCGTGATTGATGAGGAAGACTTTGCGATCAAACCGATGAACTGCCCGGGCGGCATCCTTGTATATGAATCAGAGCCGCGTTCCTACCGTGATCTTCCGATCCGCATGGGCGAACTCGGACTGGTGCACCGTCACGAAAAATCAGGACAGCTTCACGGCCTGATGAGAGTGCGCTGCTTTACCCAGGATGATGCCCACATTTTCATGATGCCTGAGCAGATCAAAGATGAGATCAAAGGAGTTGTAAAACTGATCGATGAAGTTTACAGCCTGTTCGGATTCAAATACCATGTAGAGCTTTCCACCCGTCCGGAGGACAGCATGGGAAGTGATGAGGACTGGGAGATGGCGACAGATGCTTTGAGAGCCGCGCTGGATGATATCGGTCTTCCGTATGTGGTAAATGAAGGAGACGGAGCATTCTACGGACCTAAGATTGACTTCCATCTGGAGGATTCCATCGGAAGAACCTGGCAGTGCGGTACGATTCAGCTTGATTTCCAGCTCCCGCTCCGGTTCAACCTGGAGTACACAGGAGCGGATGGAGAGAAGCACCGCCCGATTATGATCCACCGTGTTGTATTTGGCTCCATTGAGCGTTTTATCGGAATTCTGATCGAGCATTTCGCGGGTGCGTTCCCGACCTGGCTTGCTCCGGTTCAGGTTAAAGTGCTTCCGATCTCTTACAAGCACATGGAGTATGGCACAAAAGTGCTTGAAAAACTTCAGGAGGCAGGAATTCGCGCGGAGATCGATACCCGTGCGGAGAAGATCGGATACAAGATCCGTGAGGCTCAGCTTAAGAAGATACCATATATGCTTGTAGTCGGCGCAAAAGAAGAGGAAGAAGAGAAAGTTTCCGTAAGAAGCAGATTTGCCGGTGATGAGGGTCAGTGCGGACTGGAAGAATTCATCGGAAAGATCAAAGAAGAGATCGACGGAAAAGTTCAGAGAGAGATAGAAAAGAAAGACGCTGAATAAATTACCGATAAATGAAACGATGAAATAAGCAAACATCAATGCGATCCCCTCTCTTTTTGGAGAGGGGATCGTACTGCCATAAAAGCGCGTAATCCCCGCGGCTGTGGAATCGTATTGGGAAGAGCGGCGCATCCATGAAGCTGTGCTGCTGTGAGATCACACAGCCATGGCAGAGATGAAACTGCGGAAGAGAAAAATAAGTTACAGAAGGTATGGAAAATGAGGAAGGGAACAACAGTACGAAAGCAGCAGGATTTATTATTTGACAACAGAAAACTGGCGGCGCTTCTTGTGCCGCTGGCTATTGATCAGCTTTTGAATTCTTTTATGGGAACCGTAGATACGCTTGTGGTGAGCAATCTGGGATCGGCGGCCATCTCGGCGGTATCCCTGGTGGACTCTATCAATGTGCTGATCGTACAGGCGTTTTTCGCGCTGGCTTCAGGAGGTACGGTTGTCTGTTCCCATTATCTCGGGTGCGGAAAAGGAGAACACGCAAAAGAGGCGGCCAGGCAGCTGGTGTTTATCACTTTCCTGATGTCCGCCGTAATCGCCGGACTCTGCCTGATTTTCAACCATCAGCTGTTAAGCCTGATCTTCGGAGAGGTGGAAGAAGCCGTGATGATAAACGCAAAGCAGTACTTCTTTTTCTCGGCCATTTCCTATCCGTTTATCGCTCTTTATGACGACGGAGCCTGCGTGCTGAGGGCACAGGAGAACAGCAGCCTCCCCATGAAGATATCCGTGGCCTCCAATGTACTCAATCTGGTGCTGAACCTTCTGTTTGTCTGGGGATTCCATTTCGGGGTGTCGGGATCTGCCTGCGCAACCCTGCTGGCGAGAATCTTCGCAATGGCGGTTGTCATGTACAAACTGCGCAGCCCGAAGCTGGCAGTGCCTCTGAAAAATTATTACTCCATCCGTCCGGACTGGGGAGAAATCCGCAGAATCCTGAATATCGGTGTCCCATCCGGAATCGAAAACGGTATGTTCCAGTTCGGAAAGCTGGCAATTCAGTCCACGGTATCCATGATGGGAACGGCAGCCATTGCAGCCCAGGGAATGACCAATATCATAGAAAATCTGAACGGAATCCTTGCCCTGGGTGTGGGAATCGGTCTGATGACGGTTGTAGGGGAGACGCTGGGCGCCGGACGAAAAGAAGAGGCGGTTTACTATGTGAAGAAGCTCTGCAGGATCTCGGAAGCTGTTATTATAGGATCCTGTCTTGTCATGTTTATCCTTGTCTTTCCGATTACACATTTTGGCGGCATGGAGCCGGAGAGCGCAAAAATGTGCATATTTATGGTAGGTTGTATCACGGTTGTAAAACCGATCGTCTGGGTGATGGCTTTTATACCGGCATACGGATTCCGTGCTGCCGGAGACGTGAAATTCACCATGACAGTGTCGGTTATCTGCATGTGGTTCTGCCGTGTGACACTCGCAATTTTCCTGGCAAGAGTCTTCCATATGGGACCGATTGCGGTGTGGATTGGAATGTTTACGGACTGGACCATCCGGAATGTCATTTATACAATCCGGTTCCGCAGCGGAAAATGGCTGAATCATCAGGTTGTGTAAGCAGCTGTTTTGTTCATTAACGCCTGGTTTTAAAATAGCCGAAACCAGGGAAATTTCAGAACGTATTTCTGCGGAGATGGAGATGTGTACGGGTTCCGCTCCAGGAAATAAGTGCAGCTAAAAGTTCCGGGTGCGGACTAAATG